>CAYVSF010000200.1:1987-5894 GCA_964453775.1 uncultured Bacteroidales bacterium | reverse complement strand
ATGGGGATCGCCTTCCAGGACAGAACGATCCATAAATGCACCGGGGTCGCCTTCATCGGCATTACAAACCACATATTTCTGATCAGCTTCATTTTTGGCAGCAAATTCCCACTTCAATCCTGTTGGAAAACCACCTCCACCACGACCGCGCAATCCGGAATCTTTAATCACTTTTATCACGTCCATCGGCTTCATCTCTGAAAGACATTTCCCCAATGCCATGTAACCATCGCGAGCGATATATTCATCCAGGTTTTCGGGATCAATAAAACCACAGTTTCTTAGTGCGATTCGGATCTGTTTTTTATAGAAATCCATTTGTTTTGAATCGCTCACGTGTTCCTTCTTCTCTGGATCGGTATAAAGCAGACGGTCGATTTGACGTCCTTTAACAATATGCTCGTCAATTATTTCTTTTGCGTCTTCAGGTTTTACTTCTGTGTAGAAAGTGTTGTCGGGCATTACCTTTACGATGGGCCCTTTTTCACAAAAACCAAAACAACCGGTAAGTACAACCTGAACTTCATCCTGTAAAGATTTTTCTTCCAATTCGCGCTTCAGTGCTTCAGCCAACGAATCACTTGCAGATGCCCGGCAGCCGGTACCTCCACAAATCAACAGATGCATCTTATATTTTGTCATAAAATAGTCCTCCTCGGATTTTATTAATCATCAATACTTTGATAATTCTTGGGAATGATTCCATCTACCAATTCCCCTTTTCTGATATATTTCTCAATTATCTCATCAGCCTTGTCCTGATCCACATAACCAAATACAATAGGCTCTTCTCCAGGTTTTGTTACCTCAACAGTAGGTTCTGCATAACAATAACCCATATCGCCGGCCTGTGTAACAACAGCCTCGATATTTCTTTTCTCTAGCGCTTCAATTAGAAAATCCATAACTTCTTTAGCGCCGGAAGCAATCCCGCTGGTTGCCATACCAACTTTTATCTGAACATAGGAATCGGGGTGATCCGCCCTCTCCCTAAGCTCTACTTTTGACTGCAAATCTGATTTCATCTTTTTCAAATCTGCAAGTGTTTTGATTTTTGACATACTGTTTTAGTTTTTTTTAAGTGTTTCTTCCTACTAGTTTGCAAAAATATGTTTTCGATAGTTTCTAAATAAGAGTTTTATCATGTTGTAAAACTAATTGTTACAAAACATGTATTTCCTTTAGATTCTCATAAATCAATTCCCTCATCGATAGCCTTATACGGGTATCGCTGATAGGAATATCATCTAAAATATTTTTTATTTCCCGTGTATCAAATATGTATGATTTCCCATCCTTCTGGTGAACATAGTAAAAATCGCAGTTTGGACTCCCAGCCGCAAGTAAAACGATTACACCCACGATATCCCCCAAGGCAGGCCGGTCGATATGACTATGGCGAAATATTGCTTCTACTTTGGTTCCTTTCCCGGGTTCCGAGCTTACCTGCAAACCACCTTCGGCCTGCTCGGCATTCTGCTTCAGAAGAGCCAACCCCATACCTACTTTCCTTGAAGTTCTGGTTGTCGTATACGGATCTGCAACTCGCATTAGGAATTCTTTTTCCATCCCTTTCCCATTATCTTCAATCACCAGTTTTAAACAATCCTCAGGGATATGCTCCTCAATTCGAATCTTAATCAAAGAAGCATCTGCAGAAATTGAATTCTGTACAATATCAAGAATATGGAGCGCCAGGTTCTTCATTTAATTCGATTGTAGTAAGGCCTCTATTTTTCTTCCATCCTGATGATGTAAAGCTTTTCTTAATTCTGCCACGGTCGGTGAATCTAGCCTAAATTGTGTCATTGCTTTTCCGATGTCTTCCACAAAATGGGCATCAGAACTGGTTATGAATGCATGATTCCTATAGTTTGGATACTCATGGTTAAACCGTTCAGGACCCATATGCCTTGAAATTTCAAGGGCATCCACTTCTAAATCTGTTGGAATAAATCCCAATTGGGAGAGCACAGAAAAACGCTCCCTGTTTACGTGTGCCGGGATGAACAAGCCATCCAGCTGATGCACCTTCTTTTCAATGGCCTCAATTCCAACATCCAGCGCAGCCAGCAATAAACGATCCTCATGCTCCAGAATAACATCATTTGCATCCACCAATACCTGATAACCAAACTTTTTAGTATCATTGGGAATAAAAGTGAGATGCTTATCAATATAAGTTTGAAAATCATCCAGATTGCTGCTGGTATCAAAAAAGGCCAGGCAATGCACTTCCTCCAAACTGTTTATTTCAACACCACAAAGCACATGAAGATCATTCTTTGCAGCCAGTGCTTTTACCACTTTACATTGTTTCGTGGAATTATGATCGGTGATACCCACGATATCCAAACCGGCATTTTTTGCAGCCTGCACAATATTACGCGGACTCATTTCCAAATCGCCACAGGGCGATAAAACCGTATGAATATGTAGATCTGCTTTAAATGTTTTCATTGTCTTCCAACAAGTTATACAATTTCCCACTGATTTCAAAACACTGTTCCTTCGTACCCAGAACAGGAATATTCTCCTCATCAGCCAGCTTTTTCATGTCTTCATCTGGTGTAAAACCTTTTACCAGGATAACAGCCGCAAGATCTTTTAAGGAAGCAATGGCCATTACATTTTTGTGACTTTGGAGGGTTACCCATACCTGTCCTTCACGAGCGTTGCCCATTACATCACTCAATAAATCGGAAGTATAACCTCCCGTGATCTTGCGGCTTAACCCCTGTTTCCCGGCAAAAAGTGTTAACCCCAATTTATCTGTTATATCTGATACATTCATAGTTTTATGTTTTAGCAATTGGTATTCATTTTATCAAATCCCCAAATCTTCTCCATAATCTCGTGCGAATCTTCCAGACTTAAAATTCCCTTGCGTTCAAACATGCGCTGAATGAAAATGCAATGATTGATACTGGCTCTTTCCTGCACGATATCCTCGGCTAGCGACTGGCAATCGGGAGCACCGCAGGCTCCACAGTCAATCTCCGGCAAACACTTCATAATCTCTTTCACCCGTTTCATTTTCCGCATAGCCTCGGCCATATCCTCATCCAGTTTCATCATGGAACGCGGACGAATCTTTCCAATAGTCAGATTTTCTTTTAAATAGGACTTGTACTGCTCAATGTGTGTTTGCTTCTTATTGCTGATCTCTCTCACTTTCTCAGAACGCTTTTTCATTTGCTCAACAGTAAGAAAACGATTTGCAGTAATTAGCACTCCTCCTGCACAACTCTCATCACAAGCTCTCAACTCCAAGAAATCCACATCACGGATTTCTTCATTTTCAAGCTTCTCCAAAAACTCCATCACATTGTTAATCCCGTCAATAGCTAAACACCGTCCTTTGGCATTATCCGCTTCTCCATTGGTCAAACTCCAAACCACTCCCTCCGGACTTAACGCTTCTTTGCTGCTCAACTCATATTCGGGAACATTGCCCTGCCGAATATTGGTGTACACCTTATTAAAGATGAAATCCATATTGATTACCCCGTCCACATCCGACTTTTCTGCACCAACCGGACTTTTCACCGCAGCAATTTTTGCTGCACAGGGCGTAAAGTAAAATACCCCCACCTCGGATTCATCGATTCCCTTATCAGCCATCATCTTCTTATAATACATGGCGGCCACATCCAATGGGGGCTTTTGCAAAATGATATTATCAATCAAAGAAGGAAACTTCACCTGAATCAAACGAACAATGGCAGGACAAAAAGAGGAGATCAAAGGCCTTTTTTCCTGATTTTGTTCTTTATAATCCAACATGGTTCCCTTTAATATCTCTGTACCGTGTTCCACTTCATACACATCGGTAAAACCCAAATCGAGCAACACCCGGTATACATCCCTGGCTCGTACATCGTTTGGAAACTGGACAATAAGCACA
>CAYVSF010000200.1:0-1977 GCA_964453775.1 uncultured Bacteroidales bacterium | reverse complement strand
GGCAACGCGGTGTTTGTATTCAAAAATTTTATTAAAATCGTCCTGCTCAATAATAATGGCATTCACAGGGCATTGCCTGTGACATTCTCCACAATCGATACAACGATTTTCATAGAGTTCAGCTTTTCCGTTATGCACCCGAATAGCACCTGTAGGACAGGCATTCATACAGTGGGCACAACCAATGCAAACATCTTTTTGAATTTTTAATGCATGATGAAATTCTCTTTTTTCCATCGCCTATTGATTATTCAATTTACTTCTAATAAGCACTTCTGTGCCTCTATTCACCTCGGATTTTATTTCAAAGATATCCGAGTTGTTTCTGATATTCGAGAGGCCCATTCCTGCACCAAAGCCCATTTCTCTTACAGCCTCGGATGCTGTGGAATAGCCCTCCTGCATGGCAATTTCTATATCTTCAATCCCCGGGCCTTCATCTACCACCCGCATAACAATTTCATTGGTATCTATATCTACTTTCACAACACCATGATATGCATGTGCTACAACATTTACTTCGGCTTCATATAAAGCTACCACCACACGCTTAATGGTTTTATGATCGGCTACCAATTGCTTCAGGGTTTTCTTCACCTGACTTGAAGCAATACCCGCGCGTGAGAAATCCCCACCTTGTATGTCGTATTCAAAATGCATATCAATAAACGGCTTTTAATCCGGCTTCATAAAGCATTCCCACAGTCTTAAAAACTGAAGAACTGCATTCAATCATCACCAAATCTGCATCTTCAGCAAGCTGAATCATTTCAGGAGTTGTTTTTTTATTCCTGGCAATCACAACACAAGAAATATCAGACATTTCTGCCGTGCGAAGCGCCTGGGTATTGCTCAAACCAGTAATCAGAACAACGCTGTCCGAATCCAGTGTTAACACATCACTCATTAAGTCAGAAGCAAATCCCCTGCTCACCTCTTTTTCCAGGTAAGCAGCTCCGCTTACCAGTTTACCCTCTACAACTTTTATCAGATCTCTTATTTTCATGCCGTAACCCCTTAAATAAAGAATCAGCTAATAATTACACTGCAAATATAGAAAAGCTTTTGTTAATTTTATAACACTGTTAATTAATTAACACTAAAATATACTGATTCTAAATAATGAATGGTAGCTAATAAAAAATCAAAAACTTATAATGTATTGATTATAAATACAATAACAACAAACCTTAAAGCCTGGTTAGAGCAGAAACATGTTGTAGAATATCATATTTTTTTTAGGCTATTTGAAATTTCATTTCCGAACCAATGCATAAAACCATCTACTCCTTCATGGGTCCTGCATGATAAGGGAAATAAGGGAACCCTGGGATTCACCATTCGCAAATCTCTTTCAAAATCGTCCCTATTAAAATCGGTATGGGGTATCAGATCAATTTTATTGAGTACCACTCCTCGGGCCTCACGAAATAACATAGGATACTTAATGGGTTTATCATCGCCCTCGCTGATACTTACCATGGCAAACTTAAAATTCTCTCCCAAATCAAAGGCCGTTGGACAAACAAGGTTCCCTACATTTTCAACGAGGATAACTTCTAGGGATTCAAGCGGCAGTTTTTCCAGGGCCTTTTCGATACTGTTGGAATCCAGATGACAGCCCCCCTCTGTATTGATGAGCACAATGGGCAATTCATGCTGCTTTAGTCGCTGCGCATCCCGGTCGGTAGCAACATCCCCCTCTATGATACCCAGTCTGAATTGATCTTTTAAATGCCGGCAAATCAAATCCAGCAAACTTGTTTTTCCTGTTCCGGGACTGCTAATAAAATTGATCATAACAATTCCCATATCTTTTAATTTCGCCCTTACCGTATCGGCTTTATCCTGATTTCGATCAAGAACACGTTTCATAACCTGTATTTCCATAATTTATTCTCCTTCTATACTTTTGATGTAAATATCTTTACCTCGTATAATTTGATTATCTGTCGAATTACATTGTGGGCACAGCGG
>CAYVSF010000199.1:0-5915 GCA_964453775.1 uncultured Bacteroidales bacterium | reverse complement strand
CATAATTAAAAGACTTAAAAATAATTTTTTCATTGTTTGGGTTTTTAAGGGTTCGTTATATTAAAAGAGCAAGTCCGCCATGCAAAATTGCTGTAATCAATAAGACAACTCCAAATGACTTATGGACTTTGTAGGATACTTTAAAAACTTTTAATCCTGAGGATAGCTGAAAGAGGATGAGGAGAAAATTTACTATTCCTAACCATAATAGAAGATTTATTCCAAAAAGCATGGTTATTCCTCCTGGATCTTAATAGTAAATTCTTCTTCACCGGTACTCCCATGCATATTGCAATTTCCTTTTGCAGTAATGGTAGTGGGGCCTTCAATCTTTAGCTTAAATTCAAGCGTGAAATCTTCATTTTCCGGTCTGTCTGATCGCTCAAATTCCCAGCGTTTGTATTCTTCTCCATTTACTTTTACCCATACCCAGTCTGTAAAGTGAAGAAAATTGTTTCCGTTATGGGTAACTTCAATTTTAATGGTTACTTCTTCTCCAACTTTGGCTTTTTCGGGAGCAACTATTTTTACTGTTGTTTCGTTTGCAAAAACCATGGTAGGAATAAGAATCAGTACCATTAGGGCTGTTAATTTTGTCCAAAATTTCATAAGCGGTTATTTTTTAAAATTTAGATTTACAGATCATTCCAGAAGCTAATTTACAAAATTCCTGGAATTTTGTAAAGGCTTTATTATTCAAGTACAGATTGTAGCAATAACTGCACTGTTATTGCTCTGGGTAAATATTTTCAGATAACATCTTTACCTTTTTTTATAAGCCATAGCTTACTTACTTCCCTGTAAAATTCAATTTTTGGCAGAGTCGTATTAAAAACAGAATTGAAGAAGTTGTATTTTCTTAAATCGTGATCGGATATTTTATTTTTCGTTTGCTCATAATAGGCTGTTCCGGGCATTGGCGTAAGGATAGTGTATCCTGCATAAGCCACCCTGTGCGAATCGGTATATTCTGCAATGGCTTTGAAATCATCGTAGGTGTAATCCGGCGGAATGACATAGTTGCCTCGCAGCATGATTCCGTTATCATGGAAAATCCGAATCGCTTCATGGATTAAATTGGCTTCACTGCTTTTATTATACAACTGAAGTTCTTTTTCCCTGAACGATTCAAAACCACAAATTACTACTTTTAAACCTCCCCTGGCAAGCTTTTCAATAAGCCCGGGGTGCTTTACAGCTGTATCTGCCCTGATATCCATAACCCACTCCTTATCAATTTTTTCTTCCAGAATGCGATCAAAGAGGTGATCAATAAATTTTATATCCACAACAGTGTTGGCATCAGCAAACCTTATTACCTGGTATTCTTCAAGCAATTTTATTTCCGCTATCATGCTTTCAACAGATCGTTTTTGATACCGCCCATCATACTGACACCAAATAGAGCAAAAAGTACACTTGTAAGGACAACCCAGCGAACTAAACATATAAGTGATAGGATTGGGATGGTTTCCCACTTTATAGGTTTGCTTCCATCTTTCTATATAGCTTCGATTGGGAAGCATAAAATCTTTACCCGCAGCATCTTCAGGAGTTGTTTTTTTCCTGGTTGCGATAAACTGGTTGTTTGAATTGATAATAATCCCCGGAATCGTATCAGCTATTCCCTTTTGGCTTAAGGTGTTGATTAAATCTCTAAATGTATGGGCTGATTGCCCGGGCAGTATATAATCTACCTGGGGCAGGTTGAAATCATGTGCAGCAAGACTGGTATGAAGTCCCCCGGCAATGGTAATAATTTCTTGATTGAGCTTTTTAGCTGTTTCGAAGATTTTAATTCCATAATCGAATTCGGAAGCAATAAAAGTGGATGCTACCACATCCGGTTGGTATTTTGCAATAAGGTTTTCTGTTAGTCTGGTTAATCCGGGGCTTTTTGGGTCCAGGTCATACTCGCCCTTCATATCAAAAAACACAACATCATGTTCCTTTTCAATTGCTGTGGCAACCGTGAGAAGTCCTAAGGGTGGACCTACCAGTTTTTTATGGATAAAAAATGCAGCTTCCGGTGTGGCATGCTCAAGGATACCATTAAAAGGTGAACGAGGAGGATTGATAAAAAGTACCTTCACGAAAATTAGAATTGATTCTGGAAGACAAATATATTTTTTCCCGGCGGATTATTAGAATATTTTTACTGATTTTCCAGTATTTTCCCTGTTGCCGTGAAATTACCGGGTAAAAACAGGGCGTCAGGTAACTCTTCAGGAAATTTTATATTATAATAGATTTCCTGAAACACCTTGTTTTGATTTCTATAAAAGCTGACATGCAGAGCCAGTGGACCTTTTTCTGTGTCTTTATAATTGCTAAAGCTTGTACTAATAGTATCTCCACTTGTAATCATGAAGGATTTTCGAAAAAGCCATCGTTCCTTATCTATGAAGAATGCTTTAGAGGCAGGATTACCAATTAAATAGCCCTGTAAATCCATAATCGTAGTATCCTTCGCCATTTCTAAATTATAGTTTAAATTTTTTAACTGATTCAGGGTTTTTTCCACAGGTTGGTGGTAAACATCAAAGCCTAAGATTAACAGCTCATGCGGTCGGTAGGTTTGACCTCTTAACATACCGTAACTAAAACGATACATGCTGTCCTTTCGAAAAATCATCCCTGCATCAGAGTCGAGAGAATCGTATTTTATAAGCAGATGCCCGGGTTGTTTGTAATATTCAACCCAGGTTTGTGTGCTGAGTACGCTGTCATTTTTAAGAGCTTGCGACTTTTGATGGAAGCTGATCAATTCGAAGAGCTCACCATCCTTGCTTTCTTTCATTTTAGCAATAACATCTTTCCCTGTTTCAATGCGAGGTTGGAATATATAGATTAAAACAAGGGCAGCGAATGTCACAATTAAATACCAATAGGTTTGTTTAAATCTCACAAGAATTTATTTTGGTTAAACTTATATTGTTTAAATATTATATGAGCTTATCTGTCTATTCACTTACCTCTTGATAATCCCGCAGGTTTTCAAATTTAAAGTCTGCCACTACATTCCCCTGCTTATCAACTGCACCCCATTTCCCGTCTTTTAGTACAATAGCAAAATCATTCTTAAAGTCTCTGGCTTTATCATAAACTGCAGGTACAACCAATTCACCATACGGATCTATAAACCCAAATTTCCTGTCTTTTATAACGCGTGCTCTTTCTTCTCCAAATTCATACTTTACCAAATACTCCATGTGCCAGCCAATTCGCTCTCCTTCCGGGTTGATATAAAAATATTCATTGTCATGTTCCATTAACCCCATGCCATTTTCAAAATCTTTGGCCCTGGGGTATTCAGGTAAAGCAACATACCTACCTTCTTTGTTGATATACCCCCAAAAGCCATCCTGTTCTACCGCTGCTACACCATAATGAAAATCTCTTATATTTTCGTAGTTTCCTTCAATTACAATTTTACCCGTAGTATTGATATAGGCCCAGCCTTCGCGCGTTCTTACACGAGCCATCTCATTGGAAAATTCATAGCGAGGGTCATAGCCCTCAGCAGGCAAAATTTCAGAATTTTTATTGATATAACGCCATCCACCATCTGTGTCCACAAGAGCAACCCCTGTAATGAATTCTTTGGCATTCCTGTACTTGCAATCAACTGCCATAATTCCATTTCGATCCAAATATCCCCATAATCCTTCTTCGCAGCGAACAGGAGCAAGACCATCGCTAAAATCTTTGGCATCTATAAACCGTGCCTCGGTAATGGGATTTCCTGTTTCATCGACAAATGTCCATCGACCGTCAATTTCTACCCTTCCACGACCTTCAGAAGGAGAATACCTGGGTTCATAGCCTTTATTTAAATCAACCATTTCATTGTTGATATTTATATAGTGCCACGCTCTGTCTTTTTTTACGAGACAGAGTTTCTGATTAAAATCTTTTACCGCATCATACTGTGGCTCAATAGCCCAGTTCCCATTTTCATCTAAAAAGCCCCAAAGGCCATCTTTTTCGGCAGCTGCCAGATAGTTCTGTGCAGAAGTTTGTATGGCGGCAACGAGTAATGTAGCAATAAGGATTAAAGTTCTCATTTTATGTTATTTTAATGTTTATGCTAGAATTGAATTCTCCAGGTCCCCATGGGGTATAATCCCATTTCCTGATAATCACGAACTTCTCCTGTAATATAATCAATCCTACGTTCAAAGACATTGGTATAATTGGTTCTATATTGTATATCCATGCCATATTCCATGGTGAATTTCCGGGCATTTCTACGAAAACCAATTCTAAGGTTCAGTCTAAAATAATCATCTTTTCGCATTTCATAGGCATTTTCATAATCTAAAACTTCCAGATGTTGATTCACACTTTCCTGTATATTGTATGGAGTATAAGGTCTTCCACCTGAATATGTTCCTCTTAATCCCATGATCAAAAAATTATTCTTCTTAATGGTTAGCTCATAGCCACATAAGGCATTTATTGCATAATTCCCATTGAATGCCGTATTTCTTGTTTTTCCATCATATCCTTCATAGGTCGATTCATAAAGCGACATGGTTATCAGGAAATAAAAATTATTATTCAAAAAGCGTTCCAGAGTGAGTTCAATTCCCATATTAGTTCCTGTTCCCTGGTTCACCAGGCTGTCTTCCCGCTCTACAAAGTATTCGGCTCCATGATTTAGGATAGAGTAGGAGGGCTTGCTTTCTTTTACAGGAATATCAAATAAATGCTGGTAATAACTCTCTATTTTTAAGCGGTGGTTTTTATTGAACCTGTAATTGGTTCCCACTACAAAATGATGACTTTTTGAAAAGTCCATATCCCGGTTGGAATAGATCAATGCACCATTGGCTGCCCGGCTCTGAACAAAATACATCATTTTGGGTTGCATTTGCGCATGTAAGCCATAGCCTGTATTGATATTCCACTTATTCGTAATATCCCAGCGAAGAGCCAAACGTGGTTCCACGCTTATGGATTTGTTAAAAAGTAAATATTGACTATGGATTCCGGTATATGCTTCGATATTTTCTGAAAATTTGTGTTTTAGCTGAATAAATGCCTGCAATAAATCCAGGTTTTCTTTTTTTACGTCTGTATCGGTTTGATAAGCCCCACTTTGGAAAGAACTATCTGCATAACTCACTCTGTATTTATTTATTTGTAAGCCCAAACTTAGATTGTTCCGGTTGTTCAACTTGCTGTTCATTTGGGTTGCTGCTGTATATTTAATTTCTGTTGTTTTTTCACCAGCCCAGATATGAGGTTCTGGATTCCAAAGACTAAAAGTATCTACGCGGGTTGTCAGTTTTGTCCCCAGTGTGGACAATCTTATTTTGACCCTGGTCTTATTCGATAAAAAATGTTGATATACTGCTGCAAGAACACCAAGGTCCGAGCCATTGCTCAAATCTTCTCCCCAGCCACCATAGGTCCAGTCTTTCCTTTCATCGTTCGAGTCGAACATTTCAATATAGCTTTTACCACCTATCCCATAGATACTAAGCCTGGAGTTATTTAAAGGGAAGTTGAGTTTTAGGTTTAAATCCTGGTATTTCGTTGTTTCCACATTGGCCCCCAGCAAATCCAATAAATCAACAAAAGAATAGCGGTATGCAAAAAGATAGGAGGCTTTTTTACCTTTTATTATTGGACCTTCTGTTCCAAATTCCAGACCGTTATACCCCATTTGCGACCAGTATTCGCGCTTATAATTATTTCCACTGCGCATTTTCGGGGCGGCCTTTACGGACATCTTTCGCGGTGTGCCCGTTATCCTGACCGTCTATCTTATTGGCTTCGGCATCCCGGGGCTGGGTTTGCCGCGCCCTTGGAATTCGCCCTATATCTGGGGGTCGCTCGCGCTGATCCTGACTTATTCTGCCTACGTGGCCGAGATATTCCGCTCTGGCATTGACAGTGTGCATCAA
>CAYVSF010000198.1:0-5916 GCA_964453775.1 uncultured Bacteroidales bacterium | reverse complement strand
TTTAGACAAAAAGTGCTTTGATTCAAACAAAATTTTCTCTTATTTTGGCCACTTATTCCAGCTGGAAGTTGAATGGTCGTAAAAGTCCATCAATTCAACAAAGGGGAGATTATGAAAGCACAAATTGTTAAGACATTTGCTTTTGCTCTGATTATTGCAGCAATATTTTTGCCGTGGTGCTTCAACTGGGAGATCCAGGGCGCTGTCCAGGAGGAGGAATCAAGTATAACAAATGAAGACAGGGAAAAGATATTGCAGCATCTTTATGCCCCAAAAATATCAGCAATTGATTCCATTTTAGATTTTTATAAGAAACATTACAGTTTCAATGGAAATGTTCTTGTTGCTTCGAAAGGGCAAATACTATATAATCAAGCCATTGGATATGCTGATCCCCGAAAAAGGGTAGAACTTCGCGAAAATGAAATTTATCAGTTGGCATCGGTAAGTAAGCAATTTACAGCCATGGCTGTGATGATATTAAAAGAAAGAGGAATGCTCAGCTATGAAGATACCGTTACTAAATATCTGGATCTTCCTTATGAAGGGATAACAATACATCAACTACTGACCCACAGTTCTGGTTTGCCTAATTACTTCTGGCTGGTAGAACATCACTGGAAGAAACAAGGTATTCCATACAATGATGATGTCATTGCGTTAATGAATAAACACAAGTTACCTCTGTATTTCCGGCCTGGTAGCCGCTATACCTATTCAAATACCGGCTATATTGTTTTGGCCAGTGTAGTTGAAAAAGTTTCGGGAGAAAGTTTTGCCAGTTTTCTTCAAAAAGAAATATTCGAGCCCCTTGCCATGACCAACAGCTTTGTATATTCAGCAGCGAAAGGCAGGCAACACGAAGAAAAACTTTCCGGATACTACCGTTGGGGCAGAAGCTACCGACTTATACCCCATACAGTAAACGATGGAGCTGTAGGAGATAAAGGTATTTACTCCACAGGGGAGGATTTATACAAATGGGACCAGGCCCTGTACTCCTCAAAACTGGTAAGCTTGCAAACCCTGGAAGAAGCTTATTCGCAACTCATTCTTCATGGGCGATATCGGATAAACTATGGATTTGGAGTTCGACTTAAAAACATAGAAGAAGACAAAACCGTTTATCATCATGGAAAATGGAATGGATTTAGAACATCTATCATGCGCTTTGTGGATCGTGAACAATTGATTGTTATTCTTAACAATACCAATCGTTCTTTAAATAATCGCATCATTAGGAGCCTGGATGCTGTTTTAAAATCGGATCCCGAACTGGAGATGGCTGTTACAATTTTCAATAACTTGTGGACTGATGACAATTATCTAATTGAAAACAAAGAAGAAAAACTTTTTTCGGACTACGACCGGAACAAGTTACAGAAGTATTTAAAAGAAATTGAGCAATTTCTGACAAAAGAAGAAGAGTACAAAAGCGTTGAAAAATTAAAATTCTTCACAGATGATTTGAAGGAAGATGAAATCACCAAAATAACTCCGGTCTACTCCTTTTCTGCCCTTTCCAGTAAGTAATCACTAATGATTTATCGGTTATTATCCCAGATCGCTTATGCGTTCCAGGCTTCGCATATCCAAAATTTTTATCTTACGTCCATCCAGTGCAATGACATTTTCACTGGCGAATGAAGACAATGTCCTGATGGCATTTGAGGTGGTCATGTTGGACAAATTGGCAATATCTTCTCTTGAGAGGTAAACCTTTATGGTGGAGCTGTCTTCTTCAAATCCATAGGTATCTTTTAGAAATAGCAAGGATTCTGCCAAACGACCCCGAATATGCTTTTGGGTTAAAGTGACCGTACGAGTGTTGCTAAAACCAAGTTCAGAAGCCAGTGAGGTTATTATACGAAGGGCCAGTCCGGAGTTGGATTTAATCAAGTCATATAAGGTATCTCTTTCTATATTACAAATAACAGAGTCCTCAATGGCCATTGCTGATGCCAGATAATTTTCTCCGGCAAACAAGGCCCGGTATCCAATAAACCCAACAGGTTTTGCCATACGTACAATTTGCTCCCTACCCCCAACACCTTCTTTAAAAATTTTAACTTTACCACTGGACAGGCAAATCAGACCGGAAGGTTTATCGCCTTCTTTATAAATGATATCATTCTTTCTATACGAAGTACAGGTGCTGTGTTCTTTCAAAAGCTGTTTCTCCTCTTCATTGAGTATTGAAAACACAGACATTTTATTATCGATAATATTATGGCAATCTTGCTGCATCATTTCTTAGTTAACTTAAAACCTACAACATATGTTTAAAAACATACAAATGTATATAAAAGCCTGATATTTTTAAAACTTTTCAGCTGAAATCGGCATTATTTTCTATTCGCATTGAATTTCTACAGCACAATTAATAATCGGCCACCAGTGGCATTCTTCTTCCTGCACCGAATGCCTTTGAAGAAATACGAAGAATAGGTGGCGCCTGATAGCGTTTGTATTCGTTCTTATTCACCAAAGCAACAACTTTTTCTACTATCGATTGTTCGTATCCTTCCTCAACAATCTCATCCCGACTTTTTTGCAGTTCAATATACCGGAATAGAATCTCATCCAGTAATTGGTAATCAGGCAGCGAGTCGCTATCTTTTTGATCTGGCCGAAGTTCTGCCGAAGGTGGTTTAACAATTGTGCTGTCAGGAATTATTTCGCTTTTTTTATTGATGAAACGAGCCAATTTATAGACATCCATTTTATACACATCCCCAAGAACAGACAATCCCCCGTTCATATCTCCGTATAATGTACCATAACCAACAGCTGCCTCACTTTTATTTGAGGTATTTAGTAGAATATGTCCAAACTTGTTGGACAGAGCCATTAAAATTGTTCCCCTGGTCCTTGCCTGAATATTCTCTTCAGTAATATCTTCCTCTTTTCCAGCAAAAATACCAGACAGACTTTTATTGAATTCATCAACCACTTCTTGAATATTGATAACATCATATTGCACACCCAAATTTTCAGCCAGATTTTTGGCATCCGCAACAGAATGCTCAGAACTGTATTGGGAAGGCAATAACAATACCCGAAGATTCTCTTTCCCCAGCGCCCGTTCTGCCAGCACTAATGAAACAGCAGAATCAATACCTCCAGACAATCCCAGGGTTGCTTTTTTAAGTCCGATTTTTTCAAAATAGTCCCGAATTCCAAGAATCAATGCATCGTGAATTTTTTCAATCACATTGGTCTCTTCAGCAACATGCTTATCCATATTTCCAGAACTGATTTCTTCCAGCTGGTACACACGAAAATCTTCCTTAAAACAAGCCATTTCATCGGCAATGTTTCCATCCGGATTCACAACCATTGATGCACCATCAAATATCAATTCCGTTTGCGCACCCACTTGATTCACATAAAAAAGAGGCAATTGATAATTTTTCGCATTCCGAATAAAGATATTTTTCTTATTCCAAATTCTTGTATAAGAAAATGGAGATGCAGCGATATTTACAATAAAATCAGTTTTTTTTGCTGCCAGCTGCTCCATTGGAGACTTCTTGTAGAGGCTTTCTTTAGAAAAGGCATTATCAAAGGGCTGACAGTACCATAAATCCTCACACACCGTTAAGGCTATCTTTTTCCCTTTAAACTCCACCAGGTTAAACACATCATTTGCCTCAAAATAGCGATGTTCATCAAAGATATCATATGTGGGAAGCAAAGTTTTATTTTGCTGGAAGAATACCTTACCCTGGTAAAGAAACAAGGCCGCATTGTAGAGACTCTTTCCTTTTGATTGCTCGTTTATGCGGGGTGCGCCTACAATAGCTGCAATGTCTGTGCACTTTTCGGCAATCAGATCCAGAGCCTGGTCACTTTCTTCAATAAAAGCCCGTCTTTCCAATAAATCCTGCGGGGGGTAACCACAAACAGACAGCTCCGAAAAAATTACCAGATCGGCCTTTTCATCCCGGGCACGATCGATATTTTTTAATATGGCCGCTACATTTTTTTCAAATTCACCTACTTTATAGTTTAGTTGAGCTAAAGCAATCCGCATTGTCGATTCTATTTTATCTGGTTATAAAAAGATTTAAAACAGCACACCAAGCCGAATAGCAAAGTAACTCAATGTTGCTTTATTATCCGAATCTTTGGTAACATCAGTAAATCCGTTAGAATAGGTAAGTCCTGCTACAATTGCAGAACTACCTCCCAAAGAATATTCAACTCCGCCACCAATGTAGTATCCAAGCCGAAAAAGTGCTATATCATCGCTAATATTTTCATTTTCTAAATCACCCTGGTTTGCATCACCTGTAGCCTTGATATTCAACCCGGATTCGATTCCCAAATGAGCAAAAAAGGTCGTATAACCAATCTCATTGGTCTTCAATTTTAGTCCCAGGGGGACCGTAATATATTGCAACTTATACTTCAAAGAGGTATTGGCCGGCAGCGTATCTTTCTCTCCATGCACACTAACAGACAGAGGGTTGTCATATTTTAGCTCGCCCCCGGTATTTCCAATGGTAATTCCTGTAGATAGGGCATAATTGGGAGCAAAAAAATCGTCTACTGATAATCCTACATTAATTCCAAGATGGTTCCCATTGCTTTCCACATTACTGGCATCCGCAGACAACCAGGAAAGCTGGGGATCGGCAATTACAGTAAATCGAATCCCCTGTCCTGAAGCACTTAGGGATATCAGAACTAAAAACATCCAAAGCAATCTTTTCATCTTTTTCTATTTTTATTATTTATCAATACCATCAAAAAATCTTTAAAAAAGAGAATTCCTGACAATTATTTTAGATAACACTAATGATTTTTTTAGAGACTGTGTAAATCTCCGGGAACTTTTTATATTTTTAATCCCCTTTTCAAATACAAAAATAAGAAATTCATGATGCTTCCTACAAAAATCAGACCTAATAAAGATAAAATTGTAGAAGAAAGCCATGTGTCAAACCTTAAAGGTCTAAAAATTGCACGTTCAGAAGCAAACAATAAAGACCGGCTCGAGTTTAAACAATGGGTCCCGATGCCCAATTTAAAACATTCGTTTATATTAATACAGTTAAACTAAATCTTTATCCCATGAAAGTTTTAAAAATCGCTGCTGGAATCATCCTTTTGACCTTAACCATTACATCTTGTAAACAAAAAAGACACAAAGCAGATATCTCCGGAATGGAATTGGGTATGAACTTTACAAGAATGGATACGAGGCTTTTTAACATTCCTTTGAATGAACTGGAAGATTCAGTATTCCAAATTGTAGAAAACCACAATCAATTTATGGAGCTCTATTCTATGCACATTCTCGGTATCGGTAGCCCGTATGAAAAAGATTATAGTGCTAATTTACAATCTTTTATTACCGATTACACCATGAATCAGGTCTATAAAGAAATTATCAATAAAATTCCTGAAACAAGAGAAATAGAAAATGATATAGAAGAAGCCTTTAAACGCTATCACTACTTTTTTCCAGAAAAGTCCATACCGGATGTATACTTCTTTCATGGGGGATTCAATCAATCCCTTTTACTTGCAAATGAAATCCTGGCCATCGGAACCGATCGTTATTTGGGAATAGATTGCAAATTCTATCCCCGTTTAGGAATTCCTAAGTATCAATCGCAACATATGTACCCCGAAAAAATTCCCGGAGATGCGATGAAAGCATGGATTAGTACAGAGTTTGTCTACAACGATTCCATTGATAACGTGAGCAATCATTTGATTTACCATGGTAAAATACAGTATTGCCTGGATTATTTGCTGCCATCTAAACATGACAGCATAAAATTCAACTACACAGCAAAAGAAGTTGAATGGTGCCATGCAAATGAAAAAATCATGTGGGAATATCTGATTGATAGAGATCTATTATTCAGTCGCGATTACATGACGATTAACAAAATAGTAAAC
>CAYVSF010000197.1:0-6016 GCA_964453775.1 uncultured Bacteroidales bacterium | reverse complement strand
AACAATATCAGAAAGACTTAAAAAAATTAACCACGCAGCTGGTGCTTACAGAGGAGCGACAACGTAAAGAAATTGCCGAAAACATCCACGACCATCTAAGCCAGTCTTTGATTCTTGCAAAAATGAAACTGGACGAGTTTATGGAACAAGAACGATCAGAAAAAGAAAAAGAACAGTTAACAGTTGTTGGCGATTATATCAAAGAAGCCGTAACAAATTCGCGGGAACTTACATACGATTTAAGTCCGCCTATTTTATATAAACTGGGTTTGATTCCTGCCATTCGGTGGTTGTTGGATAAGGTGAATCAAAAGAGTGATATATCCGCAGAACTTAGAACGAATGCACGTTTATTAAATATCTCTGATGAGGCAATGGTTCTAATTTATAGGAGTATAAATGAGTTAGTGTCAAATGTTTTAAAGCATGCAAAAGCGAAGATCCTTCTCCTGGATATCCAGGATGTAAAGGATAAGATAATCTTCACAGTAAAGGATGATGGAATTGGATTTGATAGTACGCAACTCCCTGAGAAACGCATCGAGGAAAAAGGATTTGGTCTTTTTAGTATCCAGGAGCGTATAGAATATTTAGACGGGACGCTGCATTTAGAATCAGCACAAGGTATGGGCACAACAATAAAAATAATTATCCCCAAAGCGATTAAAAATGAAAATTAAGGTATTGTTAGTCGATGATCACCAATTGCTGCGCGAAGGCTTGGTCAATATTCTTCAGAAGACCAGCCATATTGAAGTGGTAGGACAGGCTTCAAATGGAAGAGAGGGTTTGCAGCTTTTAAATAAGCTGCAACCGGATATTGTGCTTATGGACGTAGCCATGCCTGGTCTTAATGGTGTAGAAGCTACCCGTATGATGTTGAATGATTTTCCCGATATCCGGATTATAGCGCTTTCCATGCACGATAACAGTCAGTTTATTACGGGAATGTTTACTGCAGGTGCAAAAGGTTATTTACTAAAGGATTGTGCTACTGCTGAATTAATAGAAGCCATCGAAAAAGTGGCAGCAGGCCAGTATTTTCTTTCGTACGATATCTCTTCTATTGTTTTAAAGGAGTTTCTGAATAGCCGAAAAACCAAAGAACCCGTTTTAACCGGAAGAGAGCGAGAGGTGCTGCAATTAATCGCCGAGGGTTCGTCCACGAAAGAAATCGCTTCCCGCTTGTTTTTAAGTCAGAAAACCGTTGAATCGCACCGAAAGAATATCATGGATAAATTGGATATTCATACCATCCCGGAACTTACCAAATATGCCATTCGCGAAGGGTATACAAGCTTAGAGTAAGTAGCTGTTTTTAGCGTTTTATTCATTATTGACTTTCCGTTTTGTTAGTCTATTAAGGATATTTTTGTCTTTTTTAAGGATTTTCCTGATTGCTAGCACTTGTTTCATACCCTACTTTTGTTATTAGAAATGAAAAGATGGGGTATGGAAGCAGAAATGAAAAAATTAGAGGTAATTATTGTAGAGGATAATCGCTATATGATGAAGCTATATGAAGAATATATATTAAAGTCTGAAGATGCTATTATTGCAGGAAAATTTGCTGACATAGCTTCAGTGAAAAGATATTTCGAAAATGGAGGTAAAGCCAATTTTGTTATTCTTGATATTCAACTTCATGATGGCAATGGCTTGCAGCTGATACCAATTATTAAAAGCTTTGATTCATCAGCAATGGTTATTGTTGCAACGACCTATATTGAATTTAAAAAATACAGGGAAGAACTGAATATAGACTTTTTTTTAGACAAGATGGGGGACTTGCATAAAATAGCAGGTATTCTTAATGATGAAGGAGAGCGTTTGAGAGAGAAGGAAGTTAAAAGAAAGCGTACAAATTTGGAAGCATGAAAATGGAAGGAAACAATATAGTTATAAGAAAAAATGGTGTTACAGACAGGGATCACGCCTTAAAAGAACGTATGAAGGAGCTGAATTGTCTTATTCGTTTATCCAGGCTATGTAACAGTTCAGACATAAGTGTTGATGAGATATTGCAGCAGTCGGTAAAAGTTATTCCCGAGGGATGGCAATTTCCAGAGGATGCTTGTGCCCGAATTGTCGATGGTGAAAATGAATACCTCTCAGATGGCTTTAAGGAAACCCGGTTTAGGCAAACTTCCGAAAGAGTTTGGATAAATGGGGTGCTAAAGGTTGAAGTATTTTATTTAACTGAAAGACCTGAAGAAGATATAGGCCCTTTCCTGCATGAGGAGCAACGATTGCTGGATACAATTGCAGAGCAAATTCAGTATTTTCTTGAACGTAAGATGCGTGAGCTTGAGTTGTCGCAAAGAAACCAGGAGCACATTCAACTTCTGGAAAAGTATACCACGCAAAACAAAGAGCTTAACCAGCTAAATGATAAGTTGAAACAGGAAGTGGAGAGGAAGGCAAGACTGGAGTTGAAAGCCCGAATGAATGCAGAAAAATTCTATGTCTTCTTTAATGCTTTAAATGATTCGGTTTTTATTCATGATTTGGAGGGGAATTTTCTTGCAGTAAACGATACTGCAGCTAAAATTACCGGCTATACTAAAAAGGAGTTGTATGCCATGTCATTTACCCAGCTGGATGCACCGGATTCTCAATCGCATGTAGAAGATGTTATGCGAACCCTTAGTGATAAGGGAAAAGCAATGTTTGAAACAGTGCATAAGACAAAAACAGGGAAGCGCCTTCCTGTTGAAGTTTCTGCAAAACTGGTAGATTATGAAGGAGAGGAAGCAGTTTTAAGCATTGCGCGTGATCTAACAGATCGAAAATTGCATGAACGAAAACTTGTTGAGGCTAAAGAACGTGCAGAGAACAGTGAGCGCTTGAAAACATCATTCCTCGCTAACCTTTCTCATGAAATTCGAACGCCTCTTAATGGGATTATTGGGTTCTCGGATATGCTAGCAGAAAGAGTAAAAGCCAGTGATAAAAGCAAAGAATACATTCAGGCAATCCAAGAAAGTAGCGATCAGTTATTAAAAATTATCGAAGATCTATTGGAGATTTCCTCTATTTCGAATAAGCAAATTGAACTGAATCCAGAAGAATTTACCCCATCGGACCTTTTATCCGAAGTTGCGGACTATATCAATGATTATAAGCGTACTGAAGATAAAGATATGCGTGTAGATGTCAGATGCCTGGTTGAAGAGAAAGTAGTATTGGATAAAGAACGTCTGATACAGGTAATTAAACATTTAGGCGAAAATGCCATAAAGTTTACCAATGAAGGAACAGTTGAGTTGGGATGCGAACGTGTTGATGATTACAATTTACGCTTTTACGTAAGGGATACAGGTATAGGAATTAAACCAGAAGATCAGGATTGCGTCTTTGATACTTTCCGACAGGTTGATCATGGTTTTACCCGAAATTATGGTGGCAACGGGTTAGGACTTTCCATCGTCAAGGGAATTATAGAAAGCATGGGAGGAGAGCTTAGGCTTGTTTCGGAACCCGGTAAAGGATCCGAGTTTTCTTTTATCCTGAAAGAAAGCAGGGAAAAGCTGGTTAAATCTTCAACCAGCGATAATCACATCCTTATTATAGAAGATGAAAGCATGAACTTTCAATTGTTGAAAGAATACCTGGAGGAATATGATGTGAATATCCTACATGCATCCACCGGTTTTGAAGCTATGTCTATCTTAACAACAAGAGAACATATTGATTTGATTTTGTTGGATATCCGTTTGCCGGATATGGATGGCGATCGTTTAGCACGTGATATCATAGCTATGTATCCGGAGATGCCTATTATTGCACAAACGGCATTTACCGGTCCTGAAAACGAACGAATATGCCGCGAAGCAGGATGTACTGATTATTTGTCTAAACCGATTATGCGCAAAAATTTATTGGATAAAATAAGCCAATATATGGATCTAAAGAAGCAAGAATAAAAGAAAGAAATTGTTATGAAACGTTTAATATTGAGTGTTATACTGAGTTTTTTAGCCCTGGCTGCCGTGCCGCAGAAAAACGGAAAAATAGGGCTGGTAACCTTTGCCAATTCTCAGCCTTTTAAGAACAATGATACGATTCATCAGAAATATATTCGATTCACAATAACAAATGAATTGAAAACTATCTTGGATAAAAAATATGATGAGGTGGAGTTGCTGAATTCATCTATTGATAATGATTTGTTAAACAGATTTTTTGGAATCTACTCCTTTGATGAAGATGAAATTGCTAAAGTGGCCAGGGAGGAGAATTGTGATGCCTTCTATGTGGTTTATTTCATTTACCATAAGAAATTGGGACAGGTGAATGAACTTAATTACTATAAAACTTTCACTGTGCATTCCTATTTATTCTCTTCTAATGGACAGGAGCAAAAAGACCAATACAGAGAGTATACATGGGGTAGGTTTAGAGAAATGTTGGAAAATCCAGTTGTACAATATAAAGATACTGTATTAAAGAAAAAGTATGATACTTTTTTATATGAGATTGCTGAAAGCACATTGAAATAGGATATTTTTTTGTCCGGATTCAAACAGTCTTGTTCGTTATCGGACAGTAATTATTTTATTTTGTTGGTTTAAGTTGCTGTATTTTAGTGTTTTGTTCCAGGTGGAATAGTATTTGTTAATGTTCTGCCGGAACAAAACATTTAGCTATGGTGAATATGAAGAAATATGCCAGGAAAAAGCGCTATGCTTCTTTAGCTATCCCATTTTTATTATTCACATTTTGTTATACGATATTTTATTTTGCTAAATATGAACATCCTATTCAGAAGGATGAGATCTTTGCCCATGCTAAAAGCTTTTGTGCAGAAGAAAAATCACCGACGAAAACTACGCCAATATCTTTTGTTCTCAATAATTTTCCCGGGAGGGAAACAACAAAGATTCCATCTTATTTGCCATTGAGGCAGAATGAATTTCAAGTGGAGGTCCCCGTTTTTGCGCAACTCAATGCCCAATATTTTGCTATGGGTAATATTTATGAGAATATCTGGTACAGCTATACTTACTATTGCTAATTTCATAAACCCTGTTATAAATCATATTGTCGTTTCATGGAATTTGTATACCTTTGTTAAATAATTAACAATCAACTTCTGTACTGCGAAGTGGTTTTTAACGGCTTCAAGGTCAAAGTAAACATCTGATCCGGAGGTAGACTGATGGAAAAGAGAATTGGAACCGCCATAATCTTAATTGAAGACAGAGAGGCTTCCCGCCCGCTCAACAGTATTATTTCAGAACATTCTGATATCATTATTGGCCGCCAGGGCTTACCACGTCCCGGTGAGAAAAGTATCATTTCTCTTGTTCTTGAGGGTACCACGGATGAAATCGGCTCATTAACCGGTAGGTTGGGTCGTTTGAAAGGAATTCAGGTAAAATCGGTATTACTCAAAAACAGGAATCAAGATGAAACGCACGTTTAGCTTATTGGTAATGTTATTTATGGCTCTTACGGGCTTTGCACAGGAAATCATCCTTAGTGGGAAAATAGTATCTGCAGAAAATGAAACGCCACTCACAGGAGCCACGGTAAGTGTTGCAGCTGTTGAAAAATCAGACCAAATTATTGCTTCTTCCGTTACGGATTTGAAAGGGAATTACAGCTTGAAGCTCAAAACAGCCGGCATGTATCGCTTTGAGGTACGCTATGTGGGCTATGAAAATTTGGTGCAGGAAATGGATGTAAAGGAAACCCTCCATCTTGATTTTCAGCTTACAGAGCAACTATTGGACATTGGCGAAGTGGTGGTAACCAGTTTGCACCAGGAATTTCGGGTGAAAGAGGTGCCCGTACCTGTGGCTGTAGTAAGGGGGAATGTGGTGGAAAGGCAATCGGCTTTTTCTGTATCGGATATGGTGCAGGATGAACCGGGTATTACCCTGGCCCGCGATGGTATTTGGAGTACTTCTGTCAATATTCGCGGCTTGTCGGAACAGCGCATTGTTACCCTGGTGGATGGGAACCGTATTGAAACAGCTACGGACTTAACGGCTGGATTGGCCATGTTTGC
>CAYVSF010000196.1:0-6039 GCA_964453775.1 uncultured Bacteroidales bacterium | reverse complement strand
GAATTTCTCCATGTACTCGCTCATATCTACCCGGATAAGGTTGTCCACTGAATCAAAGAGATAGAGGGCAAGTATTTTTGCCAGTTGTGTTTTCCCAACGCCTGTGGGGCCAAGGAAAATGAATGATCCAATGGGTTTGTTCGGATCTTTAAGTCCGGCACGGTTCCGTTGAATCGATTTAACAATCTTTCCAATTGCTTCCTCCTGGCCAATTACAGATTGTTTAATTTCATCGCCCATCTTCATCAAGCGTGTGCCCTCAGCCTGCGCAATTCTTTGCACAGGAACGCCTGTCATCATGGCAACCACTTCGGCAACTTCCTCTTCTGAAACGGTTTGCCTGTTTTTTATAAGTTCCTGTTCCCAATTTTCCTTTTCTTTTTCAAGCGTCTCCATTAATTTCTTTTCATTGTCTCTGGAGTAGGCGGCCGATTCGAAGTTTTGGTTCTTCACCGCAGTGATTTTCTGCTCGCGCACACTTTCAATCTGTTTCTCCAGTTCAATAATGCGCTTGGGTACATTGATATTGGAAATGTGCACCCTGGAACCTGCTTCATCAAGTGCATCTATTGCTTTATCGGGAAGGTAACGATCGCTTACATAGCGCATTGTAAGATGCACACATGCACTTAGGGCATCGTCGGTGTAATTCACATTATGATGGTCCTCATAACGTTCCTTAATATTCTTTAGAATTTCGATGGTTTCCTCCTCGGAAGTAGCATCTACCATCACCTTCTGGAATCTTCTTTCCAGTGCACCGTCTTTTTCGATATGCTGACGGTATTCATCCAGGGTAGTCGCTCCAATACACTGGATTTCACCTCTTGCGAGTGCCGGTTTTAGCATATTGGCAGCATCCAGCGAACCTGTAGCACCACCTGCACCAACAATAGTATGAATTTCATCAATAAAAAGGATGATATTGGTAGCTTTAGAAAGCTCATTCAGAATGGCTTTCATTCGCTCTTCAAACTGTCCCCGATATTTAGTACCTGCAACAATAGAAGCCAGGTCAAGCGTAATCACGCGTTTGTCGAAAAGCACCCTGGACACTTTGCGTTGTACAATACGCAATGCCAGTCCTTCAACAATAGCCGATTTACCCACACCGGGCTCACCAATTAATACCGGGTTGTTCTTTTTCCGGCGACTTAATATTTGTGCCAGGCGTTCAATTTCCCTGTCTCTTCCGACAATTGGATCAAGTGCATTTTCCTCGGCTGCTTTGGTCAAATCAATGCCAAAATTGTCCAGCACAGGTGTATCTGATTTGGGCTTCTGGCCGGATGGTTGGTGACTTCCGCCTCCGCTTTTCCCTCCAAAAGGCATTTCAGCTTCATCCTCGTCCCCAAAATCGGCTTTTGCCTGGGGATCTTGTTCCTCTAATTCTGCTTTAATACTCTGATAATCGATTTGCATAGAATTGAGTATTTGTGTGATAACAGAGTTTTCATCTTTTAATATAGCAAGAAGCAAGTGACCCGTATTGATGGTTGGGCTATTAAATGCTTTTGCTTCGAGATATACCAGTTTAAGAGCACGTTCAGCCGTTTTGAAAAGGGGGATATTATCGGTTTCGTTTTTATGTATTTTTTCTTCCGAACGAATCCTTCGTTCCACATTTCTTTTTATCTCTGCCAGATCCACCTTTAAATCTTCAAGAATTGATACAGCAATTCCTTCTCCTTCCCGCAGGATACCCAGGAACAGATGTTCCGTTCCGATGTAGGCATTGCCAAGCCTAACTGCCTCTTCTTTACTGTAACTCAGTACGTCTTTAATACGTTGTGAAAATTTTGCGTCCATATATAAATTTAATAATAGCTTTAAATAGCAAATGTATGTAAAGAACAAATAAAATTAAAATTAATCTGAATCAAAACATCCAATCGTTAATATTTTTTAACGATTGGAAAAGTTCCTTAGCTTACAACAAAAAAAGCAGGTGAATGTTTGCCGGCTAACAGGATATAGACTAGGGTAGAAGCTGTCATATTTTATGAACAGATTATGTTGAAAAAACTCTTGTATTAAACGCCATTTTTTCATTCTGAAAGAACTATTTTTAGTACATTTGTAAGTCTTTGAAAAATGCAAAAAAACTATAGTTTAAAGAAGTAAAATAATATGGCTGAAGGAGAAAGAATTTTAAAGGTGAATATTGAAGAGGAGATGAAATCGGCTTATATCGATTATTCGATGTCGGTGATTGTTTCCCGGGCATTGCCGGATGTACGTGACGGCTTAAAACCGGTACACAGACGTGTGCTTTATGGAATGTCTGAATTGGGCATTTATTCCAATAAATCGTATAAAAAATCTGCTCGTATTGTTGGGGAAGTATTAGGTAAATACCACCCACATGGGGATTCCTCTGTTTATGAAGCAATGGTTCGTATGGCCCAACCATGGTCGATGCGTTATATGTTGGTAGACGGGCAGGGAAACTTTGGTTCTGTGGATGGAGACGGCCCGGCAGCCATGCGTTATACTGAAGCAAGAATGCGCAAAATATCCGAAGAGGCTTTAAAAGATTTGGATAAGGATACGGTTGATTTCCAGTTGAACTTTGATGACAGCTTAACAGAGCCCACCGTATTACCTACCAGAATTCCCATTCTCTTAATTAACGGAGCTTCAGGAATTGCTGTGGGTATGGCCACAAACATGCCGCCTCATAATTTGACCAATACAATTGATGCGATTACAGCCTATATCGACAATAATGAAATTGAAATTGACGAGTTGATTGAACATATTCAGGCTCCGGATTTTCCAACAGGCGGAACCATTTATGGATATCAGGGCGTGAAAGATGCATACCATACCGGAAAAGGAAGAATTGTAGTACGGGGAAAAGCGGAAGTGGAAACCACTTCCAGCGGAAGAGAGCGGATTATCGTAACAGAGATTCCTTATATGGTGAATAAAGCCGAGATGATAAGGAAGACTGCAGAGCTGGTTAACGATAAAAAGATTGATGGTATCAGCAACCTTAATGATGAATCCGACCGGAACGGGATGCGTATCGTTTACGATTTAAAACGCGATGCCATTGCCAATGTAGTGCTGAATAAGTTGTATAAGTATACCCAATTGCAAACCAGTTTTAGTGTTAATAACATAGCCCTGGTTAAAGGAAGACCCAAGTTGTTAAACTTACAGCAACTCATCTCAGCTTTTGTCAACCACCGGCATGAGATCGTCATTCGAAGAGCCGAATATGAGTTAAGACAGGCTAAAAAGAAAGCACATATTCTGGAAGGATTACTTATTGCTCTGGATCATTTGGATGAAGTGATCAGTCTGATAAGAGCATCTAAGACGCCAGATGAAGCGCGTGAAGGGCTGATGGAGAAATTTGAGCTTTCAGAAGAGCAAGCCAAAGCCATTCTGGACATGCGCTTGCAAAAACTTACCGGTTTGGAAAGAGAGAAAATCAAGCAGGATTATGAAGAACTGCAAAAATTGATTGCCTATTTGATGGAAGTGCTGGAAAGCGAAGAGATGCGCATGCAGATTATCAAAGATGAACTTCTGGAGGTGAAAGCAAGCTTTGGAGACGAAAGAAGGACAGAGGTAGTTCCCGATGCTGAAGACTTTAACCCCGAAGACTTCTATGCTGATGAAGATGTGGTTATTACTATAAGCCATCTGGGATACATAAAACGAACTCCATTGACTGAATTTAAAACACAGCACAGGGGTGGAGTAGGTGCAAAAGGAAGTACAACAAGAGATGAAGACTTCCTGGAGCATATGTTTATTGCCTCTATGCATAATACTATGCTGTTTTTTACAGAAAAGGGGCGATGCTACTGGCTGAAAGTTTATGAAATTCCCGAAGGAACAAGAAGCAGCAAGGGACGTGCCATTCAGAATGTGGTAAATATTGAGCCTGATGATACCATTAAGGCGTATATTAATGTGCTCAACCTGGATGATAAGGAATATATAGAAAACAATTTTATTGTCATGGCTACCAGAAAAGGTGTAATCAAGAAAACAGCTCTGGAAGCCTATTCCCGACCCAGGCAGAATGGCGTAAATGCGATAACTATCCGTGAAGGAGATCAATTGATAGAAGCGAAGCTTACCAATGGTGAAAGCGATATTGTTTTGGCCACTAAAGCCGGTAAAGCTATTCGTTTTAACGAGCAGGATGTGCGTGCTATTGGCAGAACCGGAAGCGGTGTTAGAGGAATTACGCTGAGCGGTGAAAAAGATGAAGTGATTGGAATGGTATGGGTAGAAGAATCGGATGAAGAAATTTTGGTAGTATCCGAGAAAGGATTTGGAAAGCGTACGCTAACAGATGATTATCGCAGGATTAACCGGGGCGGGAAAGGAGTGAAAACCATGAATGTGAACGACAAGACAGGAAGTTTGGTCTCGATTCGTGGAGTTTCGGAAAAAAGCGATCTAATGATCATTACAAGGTCTGGCCTGACTATCCGTTTGAGGGTAGATCAAATAAGGGTTACAGGTAGAGCAACACAGGGAGTTCGTTTAATTAATTTGAGAGAAACTGATGAAATAGCAGCTGTTATTCAGGCCCCTACGGAAGAGGAGGAGGAGCAACTGGAACAAAAAGCCAATGAAAACAGCAAAGAAAATGCATCAGAAGAAAACCAGGAAGAAAACAATCAAGAATAGGAATTGACTTAATACCTGATATTTTTTGTAGGAAAGTCAAAATATCGTATTTTTGGCAAAAATTTAAAAATCAATAAACACCATGAACATGAAAAGAATTGTTAATCTTTATTCAGTTATTTCGGTACTGGCGCTGTTGGTTGTTATCAGCAGCTGTAGTAATAAAGCACTAGTAAACAATGCGGTACGTTGGGCTGAAGAAGGTGTAAAACTCGATACGGCTTTAAAATCAGTAAATGCTGCTGAAGAGTTGGAAGACACAAAAGATTGGGCAAAGACTTATTATGCCAAAGGTTTGGTATATGATGCCATTTCACAAAGCAGTGACGAAGAATTTAAAACGCTATCAGAGGAACCACTAGTTAAGGCCTTTGAAAATTATAAAAAAGCGTATAATATGGAAGGTGGTAATATTTACCAGGGACCTATTGACGCTAAAATGATTACCCTTGTAAATCAATTTATTAATGAGGGGGTAGAGGCATATAATGCAGAGGATTATGCCGCTGCTAATACATATTTCGAGAAATCTTTGGAAATTAAAGAAATGCCTGTCTTTGCCGGTGAAGTTGATACAGCAGTTGTTTTTAACGTAGCTATTACTGCAGAATACAGTGAAGATCACGAAGAAGCTATAAAATATTATAAGCAGTGTATTGACTATGATTATGAGCCAATTACATGCTACAGGCGAATTAAAAACAATTATTTTGCGCTGGGAGATACTTTAAAAGGTATTACCGCCTTAAAAGAAGGCATTAATCAGTTTCCAGAGAGCAAAGCACTGCTAATTGATTTAACCAATTACTACCTGGTAGATGCTGATGATCCTGAGCAAGCGATAGAATATTTACAAAAAGCACAAGAGCAGGATCCAAAAAATGCGCAGCTTTTTGCTACGGAAGGTAGTATATATGATCGTATGGGTAAACAGGAAAAAGCTATTTCGCTGTATGAAAGAGCCATAGAGCTGGATCCTGAAGCATTTCTTCCGTATTATAATATGGGAGTTATCTATTTCAACCAGGGAGTGGAATTGGCTGACAAAGCAGGTATGACTAGAGATGATAACGAGTATCTAAAACTCAAAAAAGAAGCGGATGAAAAATTTCAAAAAGCCTTGCCGTTTTTGGAAAAGGCTTCAGAGATAAGTCCTAATGATAAAAGCTTACTAAATACCCTAAAAACACTGTACTATCGTTTAAAAATGAATGATAAATATCAGGAAGTTTTAGAACGGATGAGCGAATAATTATAAAAGGAAAGGACAGGAGTTTTTACAGCTCCTGTTTTTTTAATATGAACTATTTAACATAATATTAATTATAGGACATTTGTAGCAAAATCCATAATACGAGGAACGAGTATTTTACATAAAAT
>CAYVSF010000195.1:0-6081 GCA_964453775.1 uncultured Bacteroidales bacterium | reverse complement strand
CTGCCCATATTTGGACACCCTGGTTCTCCGCATTGGGATCAAAATCAGGTTTCAACAACATCGAAGAGTGCTTTGAAGATTTAACCCCAAATATTTATGCACTGGAAACGGGCTTATCAACCGATCCTGCCATGAATTGGATGTGCAGCATTTTGGACAGGTTCAACCTCATTTCAAATTCAGATGCGCACTCCCCGGAAAAACTAGGAAGAAATGCCAATCTGTTTAACACCGAACTTTCCTATAATGGCATTACAGATGCCCTGAAATATCCGGAAAAAAACCTGTTTTCAGGTACTTTTGATATGTTTCCGCAGGAAGGAAAATATCATTACGATGGCCATCGAAAATGTGGCGTCCGGTGGAGTCCGCTAGATACACTAAAACACGGAGGTATTTGCCCGGAATGTGGTAAAAAAGTAACCGTTGGTGTTACCCACCGGGTTGCTGAGCTTTCCGATCGCTCAAATCTGGAAGAACGGCCCAACAGAAAAAATTTTTACTCGATAATCCCCCTTAAAGAACTGCTTTCAGAAATCGAGAAAGCCGGTGAAAACTCAAAACGGGTTAAAGAAAGCTATTTACAACATATCAAAAAAGCCGGATCTGAATTTAACCTTCTGCATTTTCATTCAATTGAACAAATTGAAAAAGAAAACGGGAAGGTTTTGGCCGAGGCCATTCGAAGAATGCGCAAGCATGAAGTAATGATTGAAGAGGGCTATGATGGTAGATATGGAAAAGTAAAAGTCTTTCGACCTGGTGAGCAAAGCCTTTATGGCAGTGATGAAGCACTGTTTTCCAATACAACCAAGCTGGAGGCCATTCCTCAGCGTAAACTGATCAATTTTAATGTAGGTGCCTATCAGCATTTAAAAAAACATTCAGGAAATATGGATGCTGCTGCTGAAGCTGATGTCATTTATAAAACTTCCAGTAAAGACAGCCTGTTGAGTGGGCTCAATGCAGAGCAGGAAAAAGAAGTAAAGTTTAAAGAGGGACAAGTCCTTATCCTGGCCGGGCCCGGAACCGGTAAAACAGGTGTACTCACGAGAAGAATTGCCTATCTTGTTCAGAACCAAAACATTCCCAAACAAAAAATCCTGGCAGTTACCTTTACAAACCAGGCGGCAGGGGAAATGGAAGAACGGGTAAGCAGATTGCTTCACCAGCCTGTTAAAGATTTATTCATTGGTACCTTTCACCGTTTGGGGTACACTATTTTGAAGGAAAGCCAAAACGATCATGCTGATTTACAGATTATCAATGAAGACGATAAAAAATTCATCTTAAGCCGGATAGCACCTGACAAAAAGCAAGAGATTAAAAAATATATCCGTAAAATATCATGGTTTAAACAGGGAGGGACCGAATTGGGTGAAGATTTTAAAAAGATCTTTGAACTGTACAGTAACTATCTTCAAACCCATGCACTTGTTGATCTGGATGACTTACTTTATAAAACTGTTGAGACCCTGAAAAATGACAACCGGGTATTGGAAAAGTATCAACTAAGATGGGAATGGGCTTTAATTGATGAGTTTCAGGACATCAATCCAATACAATACGAACTGATCCAATTGCTTTTCCCGGGAAAAACACCCAATCTTTTTGTAATTGGGGATAACAACCAATCTATTTACAGTTTTCGGGGCGCCAAAGCAGAACAAATAGAAAGTTTCAAAAGTGATTATCCGGAATTGCAAATCATGCTTCTCTCAACAAGCTACCGCTGCACTGATATTATTCTCAAAGCTTCGGGTAATATACTCCACGAAAACGATATCCTTGAAGGACTGGAAGAAGGAGTGAAAATTGCCATTTCTGCACAACCTACGGATAAATCTGAGGCAGAATTCATTGCCAGGGAGATTGAAAAGCTTTCAGGAGGACTACGTTTCTTTTCGATGGATAGTGATATTACCCGGGGAGAAAAACATGAGTCTATCGAAAGTCTATCGGATTTTGCCATATTGTGCCGTACAAAAGCTCAAATTCCCGTTCTTGAAAAAGCCCTCAACGATCACAGCATTCCTTACCAGTCTATTTATGAGGAAAAGTTTCATCAACATCCCCTTGTTATCAAGCTGCTCGACATTCTTCGCACAATCAGGGAACCTGATAACCAGTATTTCATCGACAAAATAAGGGAGCGTTACAAAATTCCGCTAATCAGCTTTAACAAATATCAGAATATGGATAGCAACAATCCCCGGGCTCTTGTCAAAAGTATTTGGGAAACAATCACAAGCTCAGATGAGAAAGAAGAAGCAAACCATATCCTGGAGCAGGTTTTGCATCTCGTAAAACAAAATAATCTGAACAGCGAAGAACTGATTGAAATGTTAAGTTTGGGCAAAGCAGAGGATTTCGGCGAATTCAATTCTGAAAAAGTAAAAGTAATGACCTTGCATGCAGCAAAAGGGCTTGAATTTACATGTGTCTTTATTGCAGGTTGCGAACAGGGATTGATCCCTTATACACTATATCATGAAGACAATAATAAAGAGGAAGAAAGTCGTCTGCTATATGTGGCCATGACAAGAGCGAAACGATTGCTGTATCTTACGCATGCTTCAAAAAGGTTTTACAAGGGACGATCATTGGAACTTCCTAAAAGTCAATTCCTGCATAAGATAGAAAAACAATTGCTGCAGCGGATTCAACATGAATATCAAAAAAAGGGGAAAAATCAGGATCAATTAAAACTGTTTTAAACAATTCACAACCAGGGCTGTATTATAAACAAACACCTAATCCAATTTTGCCATGAAAAAAATAACACTTTTTATCATTTTTATCTGCTTCGCAGGCATAATTAAAGGGCAGGAAGAAGAAACCAATACTTCAAATCTACTTCAATCACAACAATTCATTTTCAAAGTAGAGCGTATTTTCCCTATCTCGGGAGTAACAAAAAATGTGATTGCAGAAAATTACAGCCTAGTAATCTATAATCAAAATGTGGACGCACATCTTCCATACTATGGGGAAATGCACAGACCCACTTATGACCGTGATGCAGGAATTAAAATTGATGCCCCTCATAAAAAATATACTTTAACAGCACCTGAAAATAAAAAATACCAGGAAATCAAATTTGATGTATCAAACAGAGGGGAACAATTCTCATTTATACTTCAGGTTTATAACGAAGGAAAAGCAAACCTAATAATAAACAGTAGTAATCGTCAAACAATAAGGTATAGCGGAAAAATTAAACCGGTAAAAAACGAAAAATGATGGAGCAAAATTGCTCCACCATTCACATTCTATTTGCATTTATAGTTATGGCTGGGCGTAAAACTCATCAAGATAGCGTGTTACCATAAAATCGCCAATTGCATAACGCTTTTGAAAAACCTTCGGAGCCTCAGAGCCCTGAGGAACATACATAAGTTTTTCATTTCCTTCACACGAAGCTTTCTGTTCAACGCCATAGCGATTATCAAATGGAACCTCCATAAAATATAAATACGGATAGATCCAATCGATAACTTGTTTTGCAAAATCATCAGCCACCCAGGAACCCTTATAAAAAATATCAATTAGGGCAGGGTTCTCCTCAATAGCCATTCTAAACTCATAAGCATTTAAAGGAATGCTATCTTTAAAGGCTACTACATCATTTTGGGGATCCATGAAAACCCATTTCCCAAAATCTTCCAGATATACTTCAGCTGTAGAGTGTCCTGCTCCCGACTCGCGACTTTCACAATCTTTTGTTTTTAAATCCAGAGTCCTGGCTTTTAATCCACAAGCATTAGCCGCCGTAGAAAAGACAATTGCATATTCAGTACAACGGAAGCATTTTCCTTTTTTTGCTTTTTCAAGAATGTCAAATGCATTATTCGAAGGCGCCGGATTGGAACCATTATGCTTCCATTGTTGATTCGACCAATGCAATACAGCCAGGGCTTTATCCAAATCGCTATCGGATTGTTTGTATAGATTGTTCAACTTGTAGGTAGTAAAGAATTCTCTAAGAAAAGAATTCGTTTTAGAATCGGAGAAAAGCATGTTGCATTCATTCTGTCTTTCAATTCCTTTTTCTTTTTCCATTGCATTAATTTGATAACTGAAAAGAAGGCTAAAACAGGTCATCAATACAAATAATTTTGTCGTCTTCATCATCAAATCTTTAATTTCGTTATAAAATTTAACTATCGCCTTTCTACTGTGGAGTTTCGACTCCGAACAATAGAGAATACTTATCATTCGACAGGAATGACGATATACAAATGAATGTGCTGCATAATATGACTAAATAGTCCTGTAAAAAACACTCCGTATCATGCTTTGTTGATTCTATTATTTTTTTATACAGGCATATATTAAGGGATATGCTAAGTTGTATTTTGAATGAAGAAATTAGAAATATCACAAGAGCAAAAGTATCGTTTAGATAGTCTTCTCTTCCCTTAAAAACTATCGCAGGAGCTTGGCACTCCTGCGACATAATGAAAAAGATAAAAAAAACAGACAAGGGATCTCTTAGTGGTCGTTTCCTTTTTTATTTAATTTCCTTATTTCCTTACGATACAATATTTTGTGATTAGGCAGATCGTAAATTTCCATTACAGGTGTATCGATGCACCAACCTTTCAGCTTTGCATATTTATTTAATGCCGGGTAAACCTTAAAAACAGACATCATTACAGAAGCCTTCGTTTTATAGGGGAATTCTGCAAGGATATACCGGTCTTCGGGAAAGCTTGTCATTTTAAATCTATTGCTGATATCGTCGTAATGCTCCGAGTGTTCCTCTTCGAGAATACACCCTGCCTCTGAACGTAATTCTTCTTTGGCTGTGGTCTGCGGATCATCATAATAGATACCAAAACCTTTTGTGGTCTCTATCTGATAATCATTTAACAATGCATAATATACTTTATCCATCACTGTAGCACTTTGCTTATAATCTCCCTTAATATCCACATAAACTAACAGATCGCCACCTTCATATCGTACACTTGCATTTACCTTTCTAAGGCCTCCCAGATAGACATAAAGTCCCACCAATAAAATAAGTAATCCAGCTAAAATAACAAGCAGTATTTTCATCGTTATCATGTTTTATCGATTATGCTTATTCATATCTTAAAGTATCGGCCGGGTTCGTATGGGCAGCTCTTATAGTTTGATAACTAACTGTTATTAAAGCGATCAACAAAGCCAGAATCAAAGCAATAAAAAAGGCCATCAGGGGCAGGTTTATTCGAAAAGCAAAGCCCTGCAACCACTTGTTCATTAATATGTAAGCCACCGGAATTGCTATAATATTGGCAATGAGCACCCACTTTAAAAACTCAGTAGAAAGCCTAACCACAAGCTGGCCAACAGAAGCGCCCATTACTTTCCTAATTCCAATTTCCTTTCTTCGCTGTTCCGCCATAAAAGAAGAGAGGCCAAATAACCCCAAACAAGAGATGATAATAGCAAAAATGCTAAAGTAATTAAAGAGCTTTTGTGTTTGTGCCTCTTTTATATAACGAGTTTCCAGTAGCTGATCTAAATATCCGTAATTAAAAGGATAGTTGGGATCCACAGTTTTCCAGATTTCTTCAACTTTTTCGATTGTTTTATCATGCGAGTTATCTGCCAGCTTGATCATCACACTATGCGTATTGGGTTTATCCAAAACCAGTGTCATTGGAGTAATATTATGATGTATGGTATTGTAATGGAAGTCCTTCACTACACCAACAATGGTGCCTTCCCTGCCTCGTAAAGCAAATTTGGAACCTATAGGTTCTTTGAGATTCATCTTATCTACAGCTGTTTGGTTTACAATGAAAACAGTATTGGAATCGTCGTTAAATTCATGTGTAAAGGATCGTCCTTTAAAAAGTTCCATCTCCATGGTTTCAAGGAAATCGTAATCTACCATAACACTATGCATCCTTAGGCTTCTTTCACCAGGATTCCCCTCCCATTCCCCAAGCATGCTGCTCGGACCGGCATAAATGGGCAAATTATCGAGTGCAGAAACGTTTACTACACCAGGTAGTTTCTTCACACGTTCTTTAAATTGATCATAAGACGATTTAACCTGCTCAGTCAGGCGGGCATAAATCAGCT
>CAYVSF010000194.1:270-6085 GCA_964453775.1 uncultured Bacteroidales bacterium | reverse complement strand
CTATGTGCGCAACATCACCGATGTTGGTCACCTGGAAAATGATGCTGATGAAGGGGAAGATAAAATTGCTAAAAAAGCCCGTCTGGATCAGTTGGAGCCCATGGAAGTGGTGGAGTTCTATACCCGCAGCTACCACCGTCACATGGACCAGATGAATGTGGAACGCCCCAGCATCGAACCCCGTGCATCGGGACATATTCCCGAACAGCAGGAGATGGTGCAAAAGATACTCGAAAATGGCTATGCTTACGTGTCCAATGGATCGGTTTATTTTGATGTGGCCAAGTACAACGAAAAATTCCAGTATGGTAAACTCTCGGGTCGCAACCTGGAAGACCTCCAAAGCAATACCCGCACGCTGGATGGGCAAAATGAAAAGCGCAACAGCTTCGATTTTGCACTTTGGAAAAAGGCCAATCCCGAGCATATTATGCGCTGGAAAAGCACCTGGAGCGAATGTTTCCCTGGATGGCACCTGGAATGCTCGGTGATGAGCACCAAGTACCTGGGCGAAACTTTCGACATTCACGGGGGCGGCATGGATCTTCTTTTTCCGCACCACGAATGCGAAATTGCCCAGTCGGTGGCCGCACAGGGCGAAGAAGCCGTACGCTATTGGATGCACAATAACATGGTCACCATCAATGGCCAGAAAATGGGCAAATCCCTGGGGAACTTCATAAACCTGCAGGAGCTGTTTAGTGGTGAGCACAAACTGCTGGAAAAAGCCTACAGCCCCATGACCATTCGCTTTTTTATGTTGCAGGCCCATTATCGCAGTACCCTCGATTTTTCCAACGAGGCCCTGCAGGCAGCAGAGAAAGGCTTCGACCGGCTGATGAAAGCGGCGGAAACATTGGATAAAATAAAGCCTTCAGGAGATAAAGCCTTCGACCCTGCGAAGCACAAAGCAAAAATGCTGGAGGCTATGAACGACGACCTCAACTCGCCAGTGGTCATTGCGCAGCTCTTCGACCTGGTGAAGGTTATCAATTCTATCAGCGAAGGAAAAGAGCAGATTGCTGCCGCTGAATTGAATGAGCTGAAAGAAATATTTAACAGCTTTGTCTTCGGGATACTGGGACTGCAAAAACCCGAATGTGCCGACGAAAAAGGAGACCTCAGCGGAGAACTCATTGACATGATCCTGGAAATCCGTCAGGAAGCCAAGAAAAATAAGGACTTTGCCACCGCAGATCTCATTCGCGATGAGTTGAAAGCCAAAGGTGTAATTGTAAAGGATAAGAAAGACGGATTCGAGTGGGAGTTAGAAGGCTAGTTTTTATTGGCCGTTAGCTGTTAGCCTTTGGCAGGATATGGTTCCCAAACGGTGTAGAAAATTCCCCGGACAGGATGGGGATATGAAAACTAATCTAGAACTGGTTTACCCTGTAGAGACGCTCAATTTGCGCGTCTTTGCCAGCAACATCGCATGGCCTTTACATTCCCAAACCAAGCTTCAATACAAGCATTGTACCCCATAAAATCCCGTAAGGATGACATCATTGTAGACCGGCATGTGAAGGCCGGGGTTTCATGCCCAAACATCTCGATGAATCCCATAGGAATGGCACATTCATCAACAGCATTATTCCCATCCAACAATGTTTTTACCCTTAAGCCTGTCTCAGTGTTTCGCAGAGAAGAGCCGCTGCATGCAACGACCCTACAACAATCGCAAACACCTGCATCGCCCAAGACAACAAACTATCGCCAGGGGTACTAACCTGCTACATCTTCATGTATAAACAAAATCATTATCCACAGGGGGCGTAACTTATTTTTTTTGTATCAGAGAGTTTTGAGATGAAACACTTTAGAAAGTCAGCCGTTTTCAATCAGATAGTGTACAAAATCAGAAATATGACAGGATTTTCATTAAACTTCCTTAAATTTGACCAATTAAAGCAATTGTTTTATGGCATCAACCAGAGAAAATAAAGTATCAAGAATGCTGCAGCGCGAATTGGGGGAATATTTCCAGCGGGAAAGCCGGCGCCTTTTTGATGGCAAAATGATTACCGTCACTCATGTACGTATATCACCCGACCTGGTGCAGGCCAGGGTCTACCTGAGTGTGTTTCTCACCGGTGAGAAGGAGGAGTTTATTCAGTATGTGAACAGCATCGAAGGACAAATCCGTTTTGAGATTGGCAAAAAGATACGCCACCAGGTGCGAAAGATTCCCGAATTTACCTTCTTTCTGGATGACTCCCTGGATTATATTGATAACATCGATCGATTACTCAACGAAGATGAATAGCTAAGCTTAATATCAAAAAGAAATACCGTGCAATACGATCCGATAAAAAGAAGTCTGGGCGAAGTTTTTAACCGCCGCCCGGGATACAGAAAATTATTCTATTTATTACTTGATTTACTGTTGCTGCGTGCCTGGCACATTAAAAGAGAACTGAGGCGTTGGAAACGATCCGGGAAACGCACTACCGTATCTGTTTTAGATGCCGGATCCGGGTTTGGACAATATACCTATAGCCTGGGGCGTATGTTCCGGAAGGCTGAAATTCTTGGTTTGGATGTGAAAGTTGAACAGATCAATGATTGCAATGTTTTTTTTAAGGACATCGGTATGGCCGACCGGATTAATTTTCAATATGCCGACCTGGTGAAATATAAGAAGCCGGAGAGTTTCGATTTGATTTTGTCCGTGGATGTGATGGAACATATTCTGGAAGATCGTACCGTTTTTAAGAATTTTCATGCTTCCCTGAAAGAAGGTGGGATGTTACTTATTTCCACTCCTTCAGATCAAGGAGGATCCGACGTGCATTCCGATGAAGATGAATCCTTTGTAGAAGAGCATGTGAGAGATGGCTACGGGAAAGATGAAATTGAAGGAAAATTAAAGGATGCTGGTTTTTCGCATGTGGATGTAAAGTATTCCTATGGAGGACCAGGGAAAATTTCCTGGAAGCTATCTATGAAGTATCCCATTTTAATGTTAAACAAAAGCAAGCTATTCTTTTTAGTATTGCCCCTTTATTATATTGTGGCCTATCCCATAAGCTTTGTACTTAATTTTTTTGATGTTCGTTTAAAGCACAATAGTGGAACCGGCCTTATTGTTAACGCCTATAAATAAATAAACCTTGAGATTTCCACTTTTCATAGCGCGTCGATATCTTTTTGCCCGTAAAAAGCAAAATGCTATCAATGTGATCTCGATGATAAGTGTTTTTGGTGTGGCTATTGGAACTGCAGCCCTGGTGATTGTTCTTTCCGTATTCAATGGTTTGGATGGATTGCTCACATCTATGTACAACGCCTTCGATCCTGAGCTTAAAATCAGCTTAACAGAAGGAAAGACTTTTAATCCCTCGGAAAATGAAGCCCTGTATAAAATAGAATCGCTGGAAGAGGTGGAAGCGGTTTCTAAAACTCTGGAAGAGAATGCCCTGGTGAGGTATGACGATCAGCAATATATTGCAGTGATTAAAGGCGTCGACTCGGTGTTTTCGAAAGTTTCGGGCATTGATACCATGTTGGTTGCCGGTGAATATTTACTGGAAAAGGGGGATCGTGATTTTGCTGTGGTGGGCCGTGGAGTAGCCATGTACCTGTCGCTGAATATCAATTTTATGGATCCCCTCATGATCTATGTCCCCAAACGAACCGGATCCATGGGATTAAATCCACAGGCTGCTTTTCAGAAAGATTTTCTTTTTCCTTCGGGTGTATTTAGTCTGCAGGCAGAATTTGACAGTCGCTATATTCTGTTGCCCCTTGATTTTGCCCGCAATTTGTTGCAGTATAAAGAAGAGGTATCCGCATTAGAAGTCAAATTAATACCGGGTACGAACCTGGATGCAGCTCAAGATCGCATAATTGAAATAATGGGCCCCGGTTTTAAAGCAGAGAACCGTGAGCAACAACATGCTGTCTTTTACAAGGTGATGAAATCTGAAAAATTTTATATCACCCTTATCTTATCTTTTATTTTAGTCATTGCGTCTTTTAACATTATCGGCAGTCTAACCATGCTCATTATAGAAAAAAAACGGGATATCTTTATTCTAAGGAGTATGGGAACCACAATGAAGAAAGTACGGCATATCTTCTTTCTGGAAGGGTGGATGATTACTATTGTTGGAGCATTTTTGGGGCTTGCCCTGGGCTTACTGATTTGTTGGTTGCAGATTCAATTTGGGCTGGTTAAATTGCAGGGTTCCGGTTCTTTTATTGTAGATGCCTATCCTGTGGCCGTGCATGCCGAAAATATTTTACTCATCACGGGTATTGTGCTCCTGATTGGTTTCCTTGCAGCCTGGTATCCTGTGAGATACATTGCCAAGAGGTACCTGAGTGCCACGTTATACGCGGAGTAACGAGTTTTAAAGCAGGGCTTTGATTTAGAGTTATCAACAGGCCCGATGCCACCGTCTCCTCGTTTTTTATCTTTTTGTTGATAAAAATTGACAGCTTGATGGCTTGATTCATAAGAATTTTGAAACAAATTCTCCGGCTTACCGTAAAATTTTATTAACATTGCAAGTGTTTTATTAACAATCGCCGAAAACTCATCACTCATGCACAGTAAGTTAACACGGATTTTACGTTATGTTGCTGTATTTGCAGGCATGGTTTTAATTTTTAAAACAGCCTATACAGCAGATCGTTATTGGGTAAATGGCAGCGGAAACTGGAACGACCAATCACACTGGGCAACAACCAGTGGAGGGTTTGGTGGCGCTTCTGTTCCTTCTGCAGAAGACAATGTCTTTTTTGATGCCAATTCTTTTAACGCTTCCGGGCAGGAGCTCTTTATTAAAGGAGATGCTCAATGCCAGAATTTTTACTGGCAGGTAGACGAAGACCAAATTGCCATTCGAAGCAGCAAGTTTTTATTCAGAGCCTTTTCTTCTGCAAGTATTCAGGTGCATGGTTCGATGATGATGCAAAGTTCTTACCAGGATGAGTTTTATGGTGATATTTTTTTAAAGGGAGAGGGTGATCATGAGCTTCAGTTTTCAGAAAGCATGAACGCGGATCTTATTTTTGATGCAGAACAGGGAGCATGGACCCTTAAAAGTGATTTGAGTACATCCGGTGATGTGGTTGTTAAGTCGGGATATTTTGCAACCCAGAGCAATACCATTGACTGTGATGCCTTTGTTACATCCGGCGAAGCAAATCGCCGCATTGATTTTGGCGATTCCAGAATTTTAGCCAACAGCGCCGATTTTTCCGAATCTGAAAATTTCACTGCGCTTTCCAATAATTTGGTGTTTGAGCTGAAAGGCAATGCCGATGTGGGGGATATCGAATTGGGGCCGGTGAGTGCCGGCTACACCAAATCGGGTTCCAAAGCCACATTTAAGCTGGAAGAAATTAAGACAACCTCCACGACCTGTTATGGGGATGATGATGGAACTGTTACGGTATCCGTTTCCGGAGGAAACAAACCCTATAGCTATACCCTACAGGTATACAAATCCTCCGCCTGGCAGGATACACTTGGTGCTACTACTCCTGATACATTGTATACCTTTAATGGACTTGTAGCCCAGGATTACAGGGTGGTTGTAGAGGATAACGGAACCGGCGGATTTTTTAGTGTGGTTACTGTTAATCAACCTCCTAAATTGTCAGCCGGTACCATAACAGTAGCCCAGGGACTTTCCTGTTTTGATGGAAGTGATGCCCAGCTGGAAGCCAATCCTTCAGGTGGAACGCCACCCTATTCTTACGATTGGTATAAATACGATACCGGAAGTGGAACTTATGTCTCCATAGGCCAGTTTTCCAAAATAGCCACGGGTCTCGATCAGGGCCTTTACCAGGTGCGTGTGAATGA
>CAYVSF010000194.1:0-260 GCA_964453775.1 uncultured Bacteroidales bacterium | reverse complement strand
TCTTTGCGGAGAGGTTTCTGTGGATAAGTTCTTCACCAATCCCCCCGACGATATTAATATTCCGGATGAAATAGTTTTTACTACGACAGATTCGACCAATTCCTGCGACGGAGCCGATAACGGAACCATTACCCTTGTAGCTACAGGGGGTACAGGAGATATTGATTACTATTTAATACGTGTAAGTGATGCTGCCGTTATTCCGGCAGGACCGCCTTATGATGAGGATGGTTATTTTGAAAATTTACAACCGGATAGCT
>CAYVSF010000193.1:0-6092 GCA_964453775.1 uncultured Bacteroidales bacterium | reverse complement strand
CGGTTGGGCCAACTGTAGTTGTCCATGTTGGCACACCGCCACTAAAGGTCAATACTTGTCCTTCGTTTCCTGCTGAAACCGTTATCCATGCTGAGCCGTTCCAGTATTTCATTTGACCTGATGCCGTACCATCTGCTTCACCTTTTTTTGCTGTATTTAAAGCTATTGCAGTATTTTGAGTGGTTTGCTCGCTTTGGATTGTGCTTATTGCAGTTGCATTTGTTGCAATACCGCTAATGTCCTGGTCACCGGTGTTTACGCCTGATAGATTATCCAAATTGGTGATGTCAGTTGCATCAATATTGGCTGCTTCGCTACCAGAATAAACAGGGTCAGTTTCGGTAATGCCTCCACTCACAGTTTCAGCGCTTTTTGCATGCATTGCATACGGCACGCTTAGCAATTGGCTGATGCCTGTGATTGTGCAGGTTGTACCGCCTGCCGGGTCGGTTTCGGTTTTGATGAAATAGGGACCGTTTGCCCAATCAATGGTTGTAAAATCACCGCTTACCATTGTTCCTGCACCGATTTCAATACTTACCAAACCATTGGCATTGGTAGTTGGTGTTTGTGTTTCCACATAAACAGCTGTACTGCTTGCAGAACCTTGTAAAATGCTGATTTGCATGGCTACGGATTGGCTTGTTACCAAATTATCACTTGCATCTCTGATTACTGCCTGATAGCTCATTTTTTCGGGTGATTGAGCGAACACAATTGCAGTAATTAATAATGCTGCAAAAAATGTAAATACTTTTTTCATTTTTTCTATTTTTTAATTATTACTGCGTTTTCTTTGTTCCCGATACGCTTCGCTATCGGGACTAATTCGACTACGTATTTTTTTCAAAAATACTGTGTCATTGAGTTTTAATGATTTTAAATGTTTTTACTTCTTTGTTTCCTTGAACTACTTTTACAAAATACGTGGCAGGTACAAGATTGCTCATAACAATGTTTGTTTGGTTGCCAGTGATTTTCTCGCTTTGTAAAAGTTTTCCGCTCATGTCATACAGTTGAAAGCGTAAGTTTGAAACTTCAAAGTCTTTCACTTCCAATGTAAGATAATCGGTTGTGGGGTTGGGATATGCCAAAACCGAAAGATTGATGCCATTAGCTTCTTCTATCGCTGTTACTATAAAAATTTCATAAGGTTGCTGTACGCCTTGTGCTACCAAACCACTTGTTCCGGTATTGGTGGTGCAAACAACCTGTCCAACGGTATAGCTCGCCGAGCCTCCGCTGCCCGAAGCATTACCGCCTGTGGTGTTTATGCTTTCTTGTGCCTGTAACTCTGTCAGTCCTAATCCCAACAAGAGTACGGCACTTAATTTTAAACCTGTTAAATTAGTTCTTACCGACTTCGTCGGATTTAACAGGGTGAATCGTTTGTATCTCATTTTTGACCCCCTTTGTTCATTGTGAATAATCATATTTATTTATCTGTTTTTTTCAATGTTTCAATGCTGTTTCTGAGTCTGCTCCAATGAACGCCAACGATCTGCCAATATGAGTAGGCTGGGATTTTGAAGCCACTTACTTGTCAGACCTTTAAAACTTGTATTAAATGTACTAACATATAGTAAACCACTGACTACCAGATTACTTATATTGACTGTTAGCTTTATTTATTAGTCCATTTTACCATCTAGCCAATGAATTGTATTAAGTAATAGTTGATAATTATCAGGACATTTTTCTGAATTCATGCCAATTTTTATCCAACTTAATCCTGCACCTAATTGTGCAGTAAACATCATTGCTTCGCCGAATATTGCTATTTTTCCTTTTCCATAATTCTTAAATGCGCCTTGCGAATATCCTTGAATAGAATAAGGCTCAACCGTGTTCAATGCCCATGCTGATTCTGGCTCCCATTGAAAATATGTTGAATCAAATGTTAGAATCGAAATTGCATCCTTTGGTATTAAGAAACCACTTCCGTCAAATGAAAGTATTGAATCTAAAACTTCGTTCTGATTTAGTCCATTCGTAATTATATTATCTGATAAAGAACCATTGGCCCTATAAAAGTAATTATCTTTTGGTGGATCTGATTTTGCATGCCCGTTGAAAAGTCTGAAACCAAATTCTTTTGCAAGATCATTTGATGCACCTGAGACAGGCATATGATCGACCACTAAAAGCAACGAACCACCCTCATATACCCATTTTCTAAGGATCTCAATTTCTTCTACTGAAAAGGCTGAAAAAGTTGGATTTGTCCAATTATGGATATTCTTGTCATTTAGTGCATTGTAGATAACTAAGATTCTACAATCTTTTAAAGCTGATAAGGTAAAACCTTGCTTACCTGTACTTTTTACTTTGTATCCATCATCTTCTAACAATCGTCCAATAGCCAAAAGCCTGTCATTCAAAGTATGGATATTGTTATGTGCTTCATCAAAAACAATTGTAGGCCCTCTACCTGTTTGATAAGCAGGATCTTTAATGACAGGATGAAAGGTATAGTCTGGAGCCTGTAATTGAATAGGTAAATTAAGGATGAGTAAAATGACAAATAATGTAAAAATGTGTGCAAAGAAGAAATGCCTGATCTTAAATCGTTCATTCTTGAACTCAAAATAGAAAAATCTTATCACAAATGCCCCTGACAAAATACAAAGGAATGCTGCTATTATTTCAGGTACAAGTAAGTGTTGTAGTAAGAAGAAAAAAGCTATAGTAAAAACGAACAGAGAAATGAAAGCGAGAACATTATACCCTATTTTCGTTTGGCTGCTTCTGTTCAGATAAAACAGGAATAGTGGCAACTCCAGCAATACAAATATGACAATCCCTGTGACAATTAATATTGCAGCATTGGATATATGCAACAGTGACATGATCAATGCTGTAAACAATAGCCAAATAGAAAAAATTCCAATTCCTTTAATCGTTCCTTTCATAATTGTATTAATTAATAATGAACGCCAACGATCTTATATCCGTATTACCGTTTTAGGCTGTTATTCGTTAGTTCGTTTATAACTATTATATTTAAAATCGAACTAATTCTCTATTACAATTTCTATAAAAACCCACTAATTGTCAACATTTTATTGCAAAAAATCCTTAAAACCAATCGATTATGTTATGCCGGCTGGATTTTGGGTACTGCTGTATATTAAATGCCACACGAAAGATTCGTGCGGCAGCGGAGACCGGAAAAAATTTGAGTTTGAGTTGGCGTATTGAGTTAAAGAACGCTTGTAGCAAGATTAGCTAAGAACGCTGATACATAAGAGTCATTCCGAACTTGCTCCGGAATCTGCCTGGGAAATCATGAAAGCGTTTAACCCTTTGAAACCAATCATTCTACCTTGCGTTCTCCGCGACCAACTCTGCGGACCCTGCCAGAAGCTTGCCTCGCTTTGCCTGAAAACTCATGGATTCGGCAGAGCGCGTGGAAGCATTATTCAGCCTTGATTTTTTCGTTCTTCTTTATCGAAGAAAAAAGTCAGAATAGTTTTGAAAGAGGAAGAGATGAGAAAACACCGATTACAACAGGGTCTGCTGAAAAGCAACGAGCTCAACGTAATTAAATCGGCAGCAAAGGAGTCTGCTGAAAAACAGCAAGTTGCAAGGCACCGTTTACAAATCGGCACCAGCGAGGTTTATTTCTATTTTCTAAATAATTGCTTTATTCCTTTTGTAATTCTATTGTGGCAGTTAATCTTCTTTTTTTTGGATATTAGAAATCTCTAAGTTCATCAATAAAAGTGCAATATGCTGCTTTCGGATTTCCTTCATTCGTGATAAAACTCAAAGAGGATAACCAGTCAGCTACATCACCGGTTATTAAACTGGCTTCAACATATGATTTAGGAAAATCATGGGTACCATAGAAAGAATGAAATTCCAAATCGTTTAAACTACTTTTGAAGGCACTAACTGCAGTCACCACGAATAATTTCTGATTATCTGTTGATCCACCAAAAGCCTTGGAACTCCAGGTTGTTTCAGTAACAGCAACAGGCTTACCAATTAAATCAGTTGCATTTATAAGATCTTGCAAATGGTTTCCATAGTTTTGTGGATTACTGTCAAGAAATTGGGGATATAAGCTGAATCCCAGTACGTCTGCTTTTGGAAAAGCACTTAAGATAGAAATTTCATTGCTGGCGATTGTACCATCATAGGTAAATGTTATTCCGATTTTGATTGTTGGAAAATTCAATTTCACGGAATCGTATACACTTTCAAAAAAAGTTTTGTATGCCTCCAGTTCGTCTGGATTTTCTTCGAAGTATCCATTTATCTCATTCCCAATCCAAAGGTAGTCTACTTTGTCATTATATCGCTCTAAAGCATTTTTTAGAAAACTACTATATTGTTCGATTAAAATAGGATCATCAAAAGAATTAAAAGAAACAAAGGAGGGAATATCATCTAAATCAAAGGTATTAGGAATTGGTGATACCATAGATAACTTTTGACCATTTTGGTGAACAGTATTAACAACTTGATCTGAAAGTTCCCAATAGAATGAATCATCAGCGCGCTCTATGTCTCCCCATAAAAAACCAAAATGAACTACTTCCACGCCCAGCTCAGAAGTTATATTTATACTTTGCGTTATATTATCTTTTGTCCAATCAGCCTGTTGACCTGAGTAGGTAGGTGTCATACCTAACTTCGAGATAGTTGGTATTGGCTCTGATAAATCAACCGAGCATAACTGTGTTTCAGGAATTTCCTCCTGCTTTTCACAACTAAAAAACAGGATAGAAATTAACACTATGATATGGAATCTTTTCATTTTTAATTGTTTTTTCATTGCTATTTTTTTTGTAAGACCATAGGGAATCATAAACAAAAATATATGTAAATATATGATTATCTATTGAAATTAAATTCATTGAATTAGTGTTTTTTCAAATCACTATTCATGAAAGTCAATAAATCCTGCATTGTTTAGCTCCCTGTTAATCAAGCTTTTGTATAGATAGTTATACAAACATAAACAATTCAATTCTGTTATAATGTGTGGAGGTTGGCTATCCATTAATAGAAATTTTTAGCCAGTTCTCCTTCTAAAATTTAAAATACCGGCAACCACCAAAAAATAAAAAGCACCGAAAGCAAATCGGTGCTGTTAGTGAATGCATGTTGAGAATGCTCCTATTTAAGCGAAAGCTAAGATTTCGTAGTTCCTATTCTAAAATCTTAAACACAAGTGTTGGAAGCTTTCTTTTGCTTCCATCGGGACCAATGGCAACAATCTCTTCAATATACACCATGGACCCGGGTTTTGTATTTTTAATCAGGGTTTTCTGCTCATCTGTAATCTGATTAGACATGGCGGCTGATTGTATCGAATTCCGCTTATCATCAGATGAAATGGCAAACTCAACCACCTTGAAATCCACATTAAAATCGAAATTTGGAATGCCGGCAACCACCTTATTCTGTTCCAACAAAGCCTCTTTTTTAATCTCCCCTCCGCTTTGTTTGTTGATCATGGCCACCGGATCGGGTACCGATTTTACCCTAAAAGTGGCCGCATATACAGAATCCTCTTCGGCCATCACAACAAGTGTTAAATTACCGGTATGCATGGGATTAACAATAAAGCTTCCACCACCCACTGCTTTCACCTTGCCCAATTCTTCATCTATTTTCAGCGTGATATCCTCCTGTTCATAGCCTGAAACATGGATTTGAACCGGATTGTCCACACCAATATAAAGTACATTCATCTTTGTTGGAACAACAGATATCGTTGTTTCTGCAGCTTCTTCTTTTTGGTTAGATGTGCAGGAAATAGTCATGAATATCGGGAGAGCAATTAGCATCAATACAGAAGCCCGTAGCTTCAATCTAAGATTTAATTTTCCACTTTTCATGATTTTGGATTTTGGTCAATTAATACAAATTATTGAACCGATCAAATTACTAATTATCAAAGACTAAGTCAATTGATTGAGACGAAAATTGAAACAAAAAATAACAATTGCTATCAAAAAGTCCAGCATACCCGAATCCATTAACGCATAGCTGTTTGCGCTTCATAAAAAGCAAGCGCCTTGTGGAAACTGCATCGGATGAGGCGCAGAAAAGGGGTCTGGCTTACATTCCCCGGATGA
>CAYVSF010000192.1:0-6125 GCA_964453775.1 uncultured Bacteroidales bacterium | reverse complement strand
TTGACATGTGGTGACTCCACCGGATCGCACGTTTCATCAGATTCGGATTTGAACGCTGCCAGAGTTGATTTGGAGATGAGAAAATTTCAACTGCGATCATTTCTGGGATTTAATGAAAATATTGATTTGAAGTTGATCAAACCTAAAGAAGTGCCGGAGTTGGAAATAGCAGTTGGAGAAGCCCTGGGAATTGCCATGGAGAATAATCCTGACATTATTAGCTACGAGAGGCAATTACTTGAGGCCCAACAGAATGTGGCAGAGGCAAAATCGGAAAAAGGTTTACAGGCCAACTTGTTTGCAAGTGTGGGTCTAACGCAAAGTGCAGAGGAATTAAACAAAGCTTATTTAGATCCACAGGATCAACAGCGGGTAACCATTGGATTGGAATTGCCGATCCTGGACTGGGGCCTTGGTAAGGGGCGCTACAAAATGGCGCAGTCAAGTCAGCAAGTCATTAATACAACAGTACAGCAAGCCAGAACCGACTTTGAGCAAAACGTTTATTTGAATGTGATGCAATTCAACTTGCAGGATGATCAGTTATTAATCGCTGCCAAGTCTGATACCATTGCTCAACGGAGGTATGATGTGACCAAGCAGAGGTTCCTGATTGGAAAAGTGGATGTGTTGGACCTGAATGTGGCCCTTTCCGAAAAGGATGTGGCTAAACGAAATTATATCTCTGCCTTAAGAAATTATTGGAGCAACTACTATCAGATTCGGAAGATTACGCTGTATGATTTTCTAGAAGATAGTCCGTTGGAAGTAAACTTTGATGAAATTATTGATTAATTGGGCTTAAAATCAAAATATAAACTCCGCTTTGAAAGTGGAGTTTTTTGTTTTTTATAAGGATGTTAAGAATTCTTTGAATGTTTTTTTTAGAATCCCATAGTTCCTGCCTGAATAAAATGACTTTCTAAAAAAAAAAATTATCTTTGCACGACAATTTACTTGTAAGATAATTTTTTAAACATAAAATAGTTTACAAATGCAGATTAAAGGAGCTATTCGATTCTTGGCCATTGCAATGGCATTAATTAGTATCTATTATCTGTCGTTTACATGGGTTACCAGCAGTATACGCCAGGATGCAAAAGAATTTGCAGGGGGCGATCCTCAGAAAGAGTATTCTTACATGGACTCTCTTGCAGGGGAAACAGTATATGATTTAGGTCTTCGCGAATATACACTAAGAGAGTGTCAGGAGCGCGAAATTAACCTAGGTCTGGACCTTAAAGGCGGGATGAACGTAATTCTTGAGATTTCTGTTGAAGATATCATTCGTTCATTAGCCAACAATAGTACAGATACAACCTTCCGCAAAGCCTTGAATAGAGCAAATGAATTGCGCAAAGAATCCAGGGAAAATTATGTGGATTTGTTTGGACGGGCATTCGAAGAAATTGATCCCAATGCACGATTGGCCGCAATTTTCAACACCATTGAGTTAAAAGATGAGATTGACTACAATTCTTCCAACCAGGAAGTTTTACGTGTCATCAGAAGAGAAACACAGGATGCAATTGACAATGCATTTAATATTCTCCGTACGCGTATCGACCGTTTTGGGGTTGTTCAGCCAAATGTGCAACCATTAGAGCTTACCGGAAGAATTCTTGTTGAGCTCCCCGGTGTTGAAGATCAGGACCGAGTTCGCGACCTTTTACAGGGAACAGCGAATTTAGAATTCTGGGAAACCTATACCAATCAGGAAATTTATCCTTATTTGGTGCAGGCCAATGAAAAGATTCGCGAAATAAGAGATGCCCAAAAGTCGCTTGATGAAGAAGCCAGGGCGCAGGAAGAAGAAGTAGCTGTTGAGGAAGGTGAAGAAACTGAAGCAGATGCCGAAGCCGAAGAAGGTGAAGAAGAACTTTCACTACTGGAACAGATTGAAAGTGACACGGCCCAGGTAGATACCACAGGGCTTGGTGCGGAACAAATGGCCGAGCGCTATCCCTTGTTTTCTGTTTTGCAGCCTAATATTCATCCGCAGACACAGCAACTTATAGAAGGTTCTGTCATTGGAATGTCTCACTACAAGGATACTTCAGAAGTGAATGCTTATCTCAATATGCCACGAGTAAGAGCCTTGTTCCCACGCGACGTTTCATTTAAATGGCATGTAAAGCCATACAAATATGATGAGTCTGAAAATTATTTTGAACTTCACGCCATTAAGGAAACTGGTCGCGACGGAAATCCTCCTTTGGATGGAGATGTAATTGTTGATGCTCGCGCAGATTTTGGTCAGAACCAGGCTAGTTCTGAAGTTTCAATGACCATGAATGCAGAAGGAGCTAAAATATGGGCACGTCTTACCAAGAATAATGTGGGACGGTTTATCGCTATCGTACTGGATGATTATGTGTATTCTGCACCTCGCGTGAATGGAGAAATTCCAGGAGGGCGTTCCTCCATTACCGGAGATTTTTCAGTAAATGAAGCAAAAGACCTTGCAAATATATTAAAGTCAGGTAAAATGCCTGCTCCTGCACATATTATACAGGAAGAAATTGTAGGTCCCTCCCTGGGTAAAGAAGCGATTAATGATGGTTTAACATCCTTCATTATTGCTTTCCTAGTGATACTGCTTTATATGGTATTCTACTACAGCCATCGCGCAGGTTTGGTTGCCGACATTGCACTTATGGCGAATATGTTTTTCATTATGGGTGTGCTTGCATCGTTGGGAGCTGTTCTTACACTTCCCGGTATCGCAGGTATTATTTTGACTATCGGTATGTCGGTGGATGCGAATGTGTTGATCTATGAGCGTATACGAGAAGAATTGGATGCCGGAAAAGGAGTGAAGCTGGCATTGAAAGACGGTTATAAGAACGCTTATTCCGCTATTCTTGATGCCAACGTTACAACATTCTTAACCGCATTGATACTTTATATTTTCGGAACAGGACCTATTAAAGGTTTTGCCACCACACTGCTTATTGGTATTGTTACTTCATTGTTCACAGCAATTTTCCTTACCAGGTTAGTCTTTGAATGGATGTTGAAACGCAACATTACAATTACTTATGCAACTACCATTACAAAAGGTGCTTTCAAAAAGCTTCAGGTTAAGTTCCTTGAGAAAAGAAAGATTTTCTATGTGCTTTCCGGATTGTTAGTGCTTGCATCAATTGCATCGCTTTCAGTAAGAGGTCTGAACCAGGGCGTTGATTTTACCGGTGGACGGAACTACATTGTTCGCTTCGACGAAGATGTTGTGACAACCGAAATTGCAACCCTGCTCGAGGATGAATTTGGTCATGCTCCCGATGTGAAAACATTTGGTTCGGATAATCAGGTGAAGATTACAACCAAGTACCGTGTAGACGATGATAATATAGAAGCAGATAGAGATGTAGAACAAAAGCTATATGAAGGATTAAATCCTGTAATTGGGGATGATGTAAGCTTCGATGAATTTAATAGTGAGTACAGAATGAGCTCACAAAAAGTAGGGCCAACTATTGCCGACGATATCAAGGTTCAGGCGATTTGGGCAGTGCTGTTTTCGCTTATCATTATTTTCCTTTACATATTTATTCGATTCCGTACCTGGCAGTATGGACTGGGAGCGCTTGCAGCACTGGTACACGATGTGCTGATAATCCTGGGAGCCTTCTCCATCTTATACAAGGTTATGCCGTTCTCGCTTGAAATTGATCAGGCATTTATTGCTGCTATTCTTACCGTTGTTGGTTACTCCATCAATGATACGGTAGTTGTCTTTGACCGTATTCGTGAATTCCTTGGATTGTATCCGAAACGCGAGAGAGGAAATATCATTAATACAGCCTTGAATAGTACCTTGAGTCGTACGTTTAGCACATCTATAAGTACATTTGTTGTATTGCTCACCATCTTCATTTTCGGAGGAGAAGTGATTCGTGGATTCGTATTTGCACTGCTATTGGGTGTTGTAATCGGTACTTACTCATCCCTGTTTATTGCAACCCCTGTCGTTTATGATACGGTACGCAAACAGGAAAAATCAAAAAGAAAGAAATAATAATTTTTGTTATAGATTTTAAAGCTCCGGTAATCACCGGGGCTTTTTTTTTCTTTTAACTTGAGTATATTTGTAAAAAAACATTTATGCCGGTTTTTCTTTTTATAAGCGGACAAGAGATATTCATCATATTACTGGTGGTGCTGGTTCTTTTTGGGGCCAATAAAATCCCCGATATTGCCAAAGGTTTGGGAAAGGGTATGCGTGAATTTCGTAAAGCCACAGATGATATCAAGCGAGAAATGAACAACTACGGGGGAGATGTCCGAAAAGAATTCAAAGACTTTGATATTGATGACGATGAAGAAAAACCTTCCAGCGATTTAAAAGGATGACCTGGTTTTAATGTAACTATAAACTATGACATCATATCTATTCCTTCTTGCCGGTCTTGTGTTGCTTCTTTTTAGTGGAGATTACCTCGTAAAAGGGAGTATCTCTCTGGCCAGCCATTTCCGTGTTTCTAAATTGGTCATCGGTGTAGTCATTGTATCGCTTGGTACTTCTGCCCCCGAATTGGTTGTTAGTATTGAGGCTGCTTTGAAGAATCATCCGGATATTGCTTTAGGGAATGTACTTGGGTCAAATGTTTCAAATATTGCCTTAATTTTAGGATTAACTGCAGTCGTTTTGCCGGTAAGAGTGATGAAACGATCTATACTGCTGGATTGGTCGGTGATGATGTTGGCAAGTTTAACCTTGTATATATTTATTTTGAACGGCTTGCTTGAATTTCATGAAGGGCTGATTATGCTTTCCGTTTTAGCAGTCTACATTTATATCTCGATTCACTTATCCCGTCGGGAAAATAAAAAAAATAAGGCTACCCCTGTTAAACCCGGCTTTAGTTTGATAGTCTCATTAGTGATGGTTATTGGCGCCTCCCTGGGATTAGTATTTGGGGCTAATCTCTTAGTAAAAGGAGCAGCCGCAATAGCCAGAGAATTTGGGGTAAGTGAACGGGCCATATCGATTTCCTTGGTAGCCTTTGGAACAAGTGTGCCGGAGTTGGCTACATCGATAATGGCAGCAGTTAGAAAAGAAGGTGATATTTTTATTGGCAATATTATAGGGTCCAATATATTTAATATCCTTGCAATTCTTGGAGTTACCAGTACTATAAAGAATATATCCGTTCATCCTACAATCGTAGGGTTTGATATTTTCTGGATGCTGGGAGTTTCCTTCCTGTTGCTCTTGTTTATGTTACCCCTGAAAACGGGTGTTGTTACCCGGTGGAAAGGATTTATATTCCTTGCCATTTATAGTTTTTATATCTATTTGGTCTTTATGACAAATTAGGCTTGTAAAAAAAAATAGCAAGCGTTATTCAGACCTTGATTTTTTAGGGGGATCTTAGAATGAAGAAAAGTCAAAAGATTTTTGTTTTATTGAGTGTGTTTTTTATCGTTCATTTTGTCGGACAGGCAGATGAGATAAGCCGCAAATGGGCAAAAGCAGATACGCTATATGTCAAAAAAGAATTGAAAGCGGTAAGAGCCAGTCAAAAAGTGAAGATTGATGGTTCGCTGGATGATGAAGTTTGGGTAACTGCCGATTTTGCAAATACCTTTTATACTTACAGGCCCACACTGGGTGAATTAGCAAATCAGCAATCGCAGGTAAAAGTGGTTTATGATGACCATGCCTTATATATAGGGGCCCTGTTGTTAGATGATCCGGACAGTGTGCTTACTACGCTGAGTAAAAGGGACGATCACAATGTAAATGCCGATAAATTTTGGATAACATTGAATCCATATAACGATGGAAAGAATATTTTCCGGTTTGAGGTAACTGCAGCAAATGTGCAATCGGATATTAAACTGTCGGCAAGAAGTCATGACAGGGCCTGGAATGCAGTTTGGTACAGCGAGGTAGCTTTTGTTGAGGACGGATGGATTGTCGAGATGAAAATACCGTATGATGCTATTCGTTTCCCAACAGATAGCGAACAGGAGTGGACCATTAATTTTTGGAGGGAAGTGCGTAGAACACGCGAGATTTCTTCCTGGAATTTTGTCGATCGAACATTACAGGACCAGGGAACACAGGATGGACGTTTAACCAATATAAGAAATATAAAAGCTCCATTACGTTTGGC
>CAYVSF010000191.1:0-6175 GCA_964453775.1 uncultured Bacteroidales bacterium | reverse complement strand
CGCGGATTATTATATATTGATAGGAACAATTATCAACTCAACAAATTAGTCTGTCATAATCTGAATGATATTCATTTTTCTCTAGGAAATTTATCCAGAAATCGTTCAAAAGGGTTTTACCCAGCCTATACTTCTGAAATAACAGTAATTTACACCCTCAACAGCAATACTTTATATCCCAAGCAGATACACGCTAAAAGACAATGGTTAAACAATCCCTACGACAAAAATTTTCACTTTTTTTACCCTCCTTCACGCTATAATCCACATAAACAACATATTAAAGAATATGAAGCACTTTGTTTTTATCACTATAAACCTTACAATAAAACAAATGCCTCCATCATTCTGGGAGAACAATGGGATAAACTGTTTTATTTCATGAACATTGCAAATTGGAACACCTGGATATACTATAAACCTGACTTTTGGAACAATTATGAAAGCAAACTACTCGATTCAACGCAAGAAATTTTTCGGAAGCTTAGTTTTGACATGCCCATTCTACAACAGTTTAAAAAAAATAGCAACACTTACTACTATCCAGTCAATTATCATGAAAGTCTTAGAACGAATGAAAGAGCCATCGAAACCTGGGATTATATCCAGTTAAACCGACAAAATGTGTGGACATCATTCGAAAAAGTTTTCGAATAAACTAATAACTACTCCAAAAATGCCTATTTATATTCTGCATCTCAATATAAGACAGCGACATTTCATCTTTCTGATCTTTTGTCTTGTTTTCTTCGTTGGATTTTACAGTTGTATCTCATCTACATCTCAAAAAGAAAAGGAATTTGAAGTTCAAAACAAGTTGAAAGACTCCATAAGAAATGCTATGAAGGATTCCTTGCAAGCCTATGCTGGTACTCAAGAAAAATTAAGTAATATTGTATTCATAAACCCCAAAACCTATGATTTCGAAACCGCAGAAAAATCCTCGCTAATACAACATACCTTTCGATTCATAAATAACTCGGAGACCCCTTTAGTTATCATTGATTATTCCATATCCTGCAATTGCACTGACATATATTTCTCATCTCGAACAATTTTTCCCTCGGATACAGGAAAGGTTCGCTTAACATTAGATCCCAGAAATAAGGCTGGCTTTACTAAAATATACACTTGTCTGATAACCAATACAACTGAAAAGTACCATAAATTATCAATACAGGGATTTATAAACTAACTTACCGCACCTTATAAAACAGCTGGTCGAAATACCTTCGTTGCAGGGCCGATTTCATTTCGTTGAAGGCTTTTTCCCTGGCTTCTCTTGCACCACGGCCAATGCCTTCGATGTTTTTTAGTTCCTGCATATACAGGGTGGATCCATTTTTATCGATCAGGGTGAGCTTTCCTTTTATATTCACTGCTATTAAGCCACCGGCCTGTTCACCATTCCGATAGCTATAGCTTAGCAGGGCACGGTAATCAGCTGTATTCCCCTCATCCACCTTCAAATAACCATTCTGGCGACAGAGGTTCCCAAACATTTCTTGCAGTTCGCGACATTGCAGTCCTTCGCACTCCGAGTCCACCACCTCCAATACCATCGTGGGGGCCTCTACCAAAACATCCACACGGACTTCCGGCATGGACTTCCGTTCCATCATTCCACGAATAAACAGATCCTGCACCGCCTTGTTGGTGAGTCGCTGCAGATCAATAGCAGCCGTCAGCTTATAGTTGCCGGGCCTCCGTCCCACATTGTCCAGGCGGTATTCCACACTTCCCTCGCTTTTGCTCTCCAGCACATCACGGCTCAAATAGCTTCCCGAATACTCCAGCTTCAGGGGAACATTCCCCAAGGGGTTGTTCGCATAGGATGTGGTAAATTGCAACGCTTCGCGAGCCTCCCCGCCCTTTTTACCTGAAATTTGTTGCGGTTGCACCTCAAGAGACAACTTTTTCACCAGCTCGTCGATGGCACTGTACAGGGCATTACCCACATCCAACGACCCGCCTTCATAATCTGTAATGGTCTCCTCCGAGAGGTAGCCCTTTAAACTCTCCATGCCTTGCATATAAAAGCTAAGGGCCTGCAGAATTTTGCCTTCTTCCCTTGCTGTTTCTCCCGAAGTATATTTAGCGGCTGCGGCCTGCATGGCTTTCCGCTTCTTTTTCGCTTTCATTTCCCGGTAGGTATCCTTTCGAATGCGAAAATACACCCAGTACATATCTTCTGTTTCGTAAGCATCTACCGGCTCAAAGCCTTCCAGGTAATCGTCGGTGGTAATTTCGATGCGCTCAGTAAACGATTCGCTCACGCCCCCGTAACTCTCAATCTTATGAATAACAGAAGAGGCACTCACCTGGGACGATATTTCCGAAGCCATGTCCGTAAGAGCATTTTCGCGGGCTTTTGCCGTATATTCCGACATGGTCCCAATTTTTTGGGCTCCGCCCACACCAATATAATACCCGCTCACCAGGGGTTTTTGCTTCACCCAGTCGGGCTTCAACTCTTCTTCGGCCAGTTCCTTCTTGCTGCTGCAGGAAAAAATCAACAGCACGAACATGGTTAGGGAAACGATTGCACTAACTTTCCGGATCATAGGTATCTACTTTTTTAACAATATCTTCGGTGGCTTCATCAATTAAACCTTCCAGCAATTTCTTGCTCTCAGTAGGCGATTGTTTGGCTTTCAACAGATCCCGTAAGTTATCAATCTCACTATTTTTATCCTTAATTACATCCTCAGAAGTATTTCTGTTTTTGTACTTCCAGTATCCGGGAACCAGTTTCTTTGTATCGCCCTTATATTTAGCGTAGTGTACCTCGTCCTTATCCGAAAGGTGGCGTGAATCGGAAAGCAGTACCTCACCATTTTCAGTGGAAATCAATTTATACTGGATATTTAACTTTGCATGGCTTTTCTGCTTGTACTCTTTGTAGGTGGTTTTATCGTAGGTCACTTTTTCCTGCTCTTTCCCCTCCTTGTCTTTGTATTTGGTTACATTCTTCACAAAGCCGCGCTTCGTTTCAACATACACATCACCAGTTTTTCGCTCTGTAGAGACAATTTCACCCAGGAGAACAGCCTTTACTCCGGCTAAACGAAGTGCCGGCAAGTCCAGGCTCGAAGCCTGAAGATTGTAGGTATTTGGCATTGCTGTTCCTCCTTCTACTACCTTGATAAAAGGATTATCCATGTTGCTCAGTTCTCCTTTTAGCTGGGTCGTCAATTCATTCGAGACCTCAGCGTTGTAGCGATAACTGGCCGCAAAGTTGGGGATAGCAATACTGATGGTAGCTTTTTCCAGGGCCTCCCCTTTTAAGGGAAGGGTTTGCCGATAATTGCCCGCGCCCTTTTCAATCTCATCAAAGGTATAATAAGCTTTCCTGTATAAAGCGTTGTTCAGGTGCTCATTCCCCATGCGATACATGGGTTCATATTTGGCCACATTGTATTTTGCCTGCACATCTTTGTATTCCGGATCGATAGATTTGATTTCACCAAACACCTCTTCAGCAGCAGTAAACTCCTCACGATCAAGCTTTTCAAGACCATCGGTGTATTTTTTTCGTAAGAAATCCCCTTTTGCCTCCTGGTAATATTCACGGTGATACTCCGGAAGGGACAATTCCACATTCACCCCATTTACTTTTTCGTAATATTTTTCCGCTTCCAGGAAGTTGTAAACAGCCTTCTCATAATCTCCCTTCTTGTATGCTTCAGTAAAGTCCGAAAGCTTGTCCTCCAGTACCATCTGACCGTTTTTTCTTAAGCCCAGCTTCGCTTCCACATTGCTATCCTTCTTCTTCACAGCCTCATAATAGTACGCCGCGGCATCTTTGTAGAGTCCTGCTTCTTCAAACTTAGCTGCCTTCTTGGTGTAACGCTTTGACGCGCATGAAAACAGCATCAGACTCATCATCAGTAGTGTAAATATTTTCTTCATTCGATAGGGTTTTAGGTTTTTATACTAATATTTTTTTCTTTTTGCCGGACCGGAAACTATAATTTCACTGAGCGTTCTTTTAGGCACATGGTGCATATCATTATCATCGCGATAATATTTATAATCTCCGTTATCATCAATGTTTTCAATCTTTACCTTTTCTGCAGGTTTCCCGATAGCAATCACCTGCAGTATTTCCAGGTATTCCGGAAGCTGAAGAATTTTATGCAGTTTTTCTCTCTGCACGGCTGCAATAATACATCCGCCCAATCCCTGGGCAACAGCGCCCAGCAGGATGCTCTGTGCCGCAATACCATGATCGCAATAATAATTGGTAGTGATGCGTGTATCTCCCAGCATGACAATGTATGCCGTAGGGCGTTCTCCCTCTGCAGGTCCGGGCCAGTCTTTCAAATACCCTGCCCAGGCCAGGGTGGGGAAAATACGTTCATTCTGATCCTTATCGATGGACAAGTAATACTTAATTGGCTGGGCATTTCGGGCAGAAGGTGAACAACGGGCAAGATCCACGCATATTTCCAGGGTTTTCTCTGAAACCCTGTAGCTTTCATCAAATCTTCTAAAACTTCGATTGCGCAATATCAGTTCCCGTATTCTCATAATATGCTCTTTTTTTGCTTGATATTCTTCCCTGTAAATGTAATAAAACTTGCTGAAATCTTAAACCTGAAAACCAGACATAAAAAAACGGCATAAGTGCAAAACCTATGCCGCAGCTATATTTATTTCTGATATTATTCAAAGCGCTTCTCTATCACGTGCCAGTCCAGCACGTTCCAAAATTTGCTCAAATATTCCGGGCGCTTATTCTGATAATCCAGGTAATAGGCATGCTCCCATACATCGCAGGTCATCAAAGGTTTCTGACCATCGCGAATGGGATTCTCTGCATTTTGTTTTTGGATGATCTCCAATTTTCCATCCTCTTTCTGCACCAACCAGGCCCAGCCAGAGCCAAAAAGTGAAGCCGCAGATTTTTCAAACTGTTCTTTAAAATCCTCAAACGAACCAAAATCCCTGCTGATGGCCTCGGCAAGTTTGCCGCCCGGAGTGGGTGCCGGGTTGGGACTAAAAGCCTCGAAATAGAAGGTATGGTTCCAAACCTGGGCGCCATTGTTAAAAATGCCCCCTTCGGCCTGCTTAATGATATCTTCCAGACTGGCAGTTTCAAAGGCAGTTCCGGGTATCGCTTTATTCAATTTGGTTACATATCCCTGGTGGTGTTTTCCATAATGAAATTCAAGGGTCTTTTTACTGATATGCGGTTCTAAAGCATCCATCGGATAGGGTAATTTAGGTAATTCAAAAGCCATTTTGTATCTGTTTTTAGTTTAACAATCTTGTCTTTATTAAAGCTAACAGCATTTCACGAATTTTGTTGGCTTTATACCCCACCCGTCTTAAACAAAATAGAAAAACAAGGCAGTTAAGCTAAACAATGACAAACACTTAACCCCGGCGCTAAAATCAAAAACAGGAATAATATAAAACGATTCTAAATAAAAGCGGGCACACATTGCTGTGCACCCGCTTCCTAACCTAAACTACCTAAATTACAATTAAACCACTAAACGAAACGCTTAGAAACTTCGGCCCAATTGACAACATTCCAGAAAGCGTCAATATAGTCGGGCCTTTTATTTTGATATTTTAAATAGTAAGCATGTTCCCAAACATCCAAACCCATAATAGGCGTACCCTTGACATCGGTAACATCCATCAGGGGATTGTCCTGATTGGGAGTTGAAGCTATAACCAACTTGCCGTTTTGATTAATTAACCATGCCCAGCCACTTCCAAAACGTGCAGCTGCTGCATTGGAAAACTCTTCTTTAAATTTTTCAAACGAACCAAAATCTTTGCTGATAGCGTCCATCAATTTGCCTTCGGGTTTTCCTCCCCCGTCGGGAGACATAATTTCCCAAAACAAATTGTGGTTGTAATAACCACCGCCATTATTTCGAACAGCTGTACCATTTTTGGATGCATTGGCCAACAATTCTTCAATCGATTGATTCTCCATTGCTGTGCCTTCAATTGCTGCATTCAACTTCTTGGTGTATCCACCATGGTGTTTGCTGTGATGTATCTCCATTGTTTGTGCATCGATGTATGGTTCTAATGCATCGTATGCGTAAGGTAACTTTGGTAATTCAAATGCCATATCGTATTTTATTTTTATTTAGATTTATTATAAATAACTTTCATCTCTGTAACAATAAAAGTCGATAAATTGTTTAAC
>CAYVSF010000190.1:0-6232 GCA_964453775.1 uncultured Bacteroidales bacterium | reverse complement strand
ACAGTTTTATGCTCCTTTTACCGGAGCCGCGATCGGTGAATTTTTTCGAGATACCGGAAGAGATGCGCTGGTTATCTATGACGACCTTTCCAAACAGGCTGTTGCCTACAGAGAAGTTTCCCTGCTATTAAGAAGGCCTCCCGGTCGCGAAGCCTACCCCGGGGATATTTTCTACCTGCACTCCAGATTACTGGAACGTGCTGCAAAAATTATCGAATCGGATAAGATTGCTGCTGAAATGAATGATCTGCCTGCTTCCATTCGTAAAAAAGTAAAAGGCGGCGGATCTTTAACCGCCCTCCCCATTATTGAAACACAGGCCGGGGACGTTTCTGCTTACATCCCAACAAATGTAATTTCAATTACCGACGGGCAAATATTCCTGGAGTCAGACCTGTTTAATGCAGGTGTCAGACCGGGTATCAATGTGGGTATTTCGGTATCACGCGTGGGTGGAAACGCACAGATTAAAGCCATGAAAAAAGTGGCAGGTACGCTTAAACTCGATCAGGCGCAATTTCGCGAACTGGAAGCTTTTTCCAAATTTGGTAGCGACCTGGATCCGGCCACCATGCGGGTTCTGGATAAAGGCGCAAAGAATGTGGAATTATTAAAGCAGGGCCAATACAAACCAATCCCTGTAGAAAAACAAATCGCTTTAATGTATTGTGGAACAAAAGGATTGCTGAAGGATATTAAAGTAAACCAAGTAAAAGAATTTGAAAATCTGTTCCTTAAAAAACTGGAACTTGAATTTGCAGATACGCTGAAATCCTTAAAAAAGGGCGTTTTAAACGATGAAGTAACCGGTAATATAGAAAAAGCAGCAAAAGAAATCGTTGACAAGTTAAAATAACAGAACCTGCGCATTATGAGCAACCTTAAAGAAATACGTTCTAGAATTGCATCTGTAAAATCTACAAAGCAAATAACCAGCGCCATGAAAATGGTATCTGCTGCCAAGCTTAAAAAGACACAGGATGCGGTAATTCACCTAAGGCCATACGCTTATAAGTTGCACAGCATATTGCGGAATCTTAGTAAAAGTCTGGAAGGAAATCAGCAAAATCAGTACACAAGAAAGGAAGGCAAAGGAAGAGTTTTACTCATCCCCATTAGCTCAAACAAAGGCCTTTGCGGTGCGTTTAATGGCAACATAAATAAAGAAGCCAACAGAATTATCAGCGAAATCTATTATGATTCCCTGGAGACCTCAAAACTTCAAGTATATCCCATTGGTAAAAGTGCCCATGAATATGCTATCTCCAAGGGCTTTCCCATTATTAAATACAATAACGAAATACAGGAGGAACTTAATTTTGCCAAAGCTGCTCCCATTGCAGAAGAGTTAATCCAATGGTTTTTGGATCAGAAATTTGATGATATTATCCTGATCTACAATAAATTCAAGAATGCGGCAGTTCAAATCACCACAACAGAAAACCTTTTACCAGTAAGTATGGAAACGGAAGAACTGGATGATCAGAGCTATCCGCCGGATTATATTTTTGAGCCTTCGCAGGATTATATCATCAGAAACCTCATTCCAAAAAGCTTGAAAATACAATTCTATGATGCCCTGCTTGAATCACTTACTGCGGAGCACGGCGCTCGCATGACGGCCATGCACAAGGCTACAGACAATGCGACAAGCCTGTTAAAGGAACTTCGATTGACATACAATAAAGCCAGACAGGCAGCTATTACAAATGAATTACTGGAAATTGTAAGTGGGGCAGAAGCATTAAATAAATAAAAGATACGGCAAAAAGGATTCAGGATGAGCAATTATATCCGTGAACTCATTAGCCAGGGAGAACACGAACAACTCGACTTTAAACATTCCATTTCCGATTCGAAAAAAATTGCACGCTCCATCGCTGCATTTGCAAACACCAAAGGCGGCAAATTATTGGTAGGTGTGAGAGATAATGGTTCCATTGCCGGTATCAATACCGATGAAGAATTTTACATGATTCAGGCTGCTGCAGAGATGTACTGCCAACCGCCTGTTGAAATAAGCTATAAACCATGGATCATTGAGGGTAAAACAATCCTTGAAATATCCATTCCCGGGACCAATGATAATCTTACCCACGCACCGGATAAAGAAGGCAAATGGAAAGTATATCTGCGGGTAAAAGATCAGAATTTGCTGGCCAATAAAATATACCTGAACGTCTGGAATAAAAAAAAGGGAGCAAAAGGGGTGTTATTGGAATATTCTCCCGCCGAAAAAACTCTTTTACACTATTTGGATGAACATGAATCCATCAGCCTCTCGAAATTTAAAAAAATAGCCAAAATTTCCCATTTCAGAGCTGAACGATGTCTAATCAACCTGATCCTCTTCGATGTTATTGAAATAAACTTTACGGAACAAGGAGTTTACTACACCCTTAAAGACCTCCCTATCCCCCTGGATTAATATTGGCATACTTTATGCTATGTAAATAGTTGTATGATTGTAAATTATTTTTTTATATTTTAAATCTTCTTATTACATTTACGCGCAATAAATTATAACGAAATAATTAAAACCTCTAATAAAAATCCCAACAAATGAAATTTTCAAGTATGAGAAAAGTAGCTTTAATACTAACAGTGCTGATCCTGGGTTTTAGCCATTTGAATGCCCAGACGGAAAATGATGCAATTAATGCATTCAACAAGGGAGTACAACTTTCCCAAAGTAAAAACTATGCTGATGCAATCAATGCCTTCCAGGAAAGTATTGATCTTTTTGATCAGCTGGAGATGACAGATAGTGAAAACAGAATGAAGGCCGCAGAACAGGTTCCTTCGTTACAATATAAAATCGCCATTGGTTACTACAAACAAAAAGATTTTGACAAGGCTATTGAAGCGTTTAAAAAAACGCAAAAACTGGCAGCTGAATACAGTAATGAAAAATATGAATCGAGAGCCGAAAAAGTAATTCCCCAGCTTTACTACATCAAAGGAAAATCGCTTTATGAAAGCGGTGATGCTGATGGAGCCCTTGCGCTTTACAATAAAGCAATTGAAATGAAACCCGGCTATGGAACAGCTTATCTTAGAAAAGCGCAGGTTATGAAGGACAAAGACAATGAGGAAGAATTTAAGAAAGCCATTGACGCTGCAATTGCAACCAGCGACAATAAGATTATCGGTCCTGCAAAAAAACTGGCAGCGAACTATTACCTTCAAAAGGGAGCAGAAGCTTTCAAAGCGGAAAATTTTGCAACTGCAGAATCTTATTTTAACAGTGTTTTTGATTATCAGGAAGCCACTGCAAATATGCACTACCAATTGGCCCTGGTATATAATGGCCAGAGCAAATGGGACAACGCCATTGAATCGTGCAACAAAGCACTTACTTTCTTCAAAGGTGAAGAAACCACAAAAGATGCTAAAATTTACTACGAATTAGGAAATGCATACAAAGGTAAAGGCGACACCAACGCAGCTTGCGAAGCTTATAAAAAAGCAGCAAAGGGAGATTATGCCGAGCATGCAAATTATGAAATTGAACATACATTGAAGTGTAATAAATAAAATTCTATTGATTAAGATAAGGGAGTCAATTTTTTGACTCCCTTTTTTTATGAATATGCATCAGCTAAAATTTTATTTCGTATCTTATATGACTGTAACTAAAGAAAGGATAATTGCGTCCTAAAAATAAAAGCTTTTAAAATGATTAAAAACTACTTTCTTACCGCTATACGAAACCTGCTGAAAAACTGGAGCTATAGCCTTATCAATGTTGTTGGCCTTTCCATAGGTATTGCTGCCAGTTTATTTATTGCGCTATACGTGATTCACGAGACAAGTTATGATCGTTTTCATGAGAACGCCGAACAGATCTACCGGATTGGTGTTAATGGACAATTTAGTAGTGAAACCATTGACCAGGTTGTAACTGCAGCTCCGATGGCACAGGCTATGATTCAAGACTACCCGGAAGTAAAAAATGCTGTAAGGCTCCGCGGTGCCGGCGAGTGGTTAATGGTATATGGCGACCGGAAATTTAATGAAGATGAAGTACTTTTTGCTGATTCTACTTTCTTTGATGTCTTCTCCTTTCGATTACTAAAAGGAGACCCGCAAAACGCCTTGCGGGATCCCCATAGCCTTGTTATGACCGAAACTACGGCAAAAAAATACTTTGGAAATGATAACGCCCTGGGAAAACTCATAAAAGTGGAAAGTGATACCACTCTTTATAAAGTTACAGGAGTTGTGGCAGATCCTCCCGATAATTCCCATTTCCATTTTGAAATATTAGGATCATTATCCACATTATCCCATAGCAGAAGCACCTTTTGGATTTCGCACAACTACTACACCTACCTTTTACTCAACGAGGATGCTGATCCAGCAAGCCTGGAAAAAAAGATGGAAAACATCCTGCCCAAATATGTCGGTCCGCAAATAGCTGAAGTAATGGGTGTTTCCCTGGATGAATTTGAAAGCCAGGGGAACTATTTCGGATACTTTTTGCAAGCCCTAACCGATATTCACCTGAAGTCAAGCAAGCAATATGAAATCGAACCCAACGGAAATCTTCTTTACGTGATTTTTTTCTCGATTATTGCCGTTTTCATTCTAATTATTGCTTGTATAAATTTCACCAACCTGGCAACTGCGCGTGCAGCCAATCGAGCAAAAGAGGTGGGAATCAGGAAGGTTTCCGGGGCCACCCGCCAACATCTAATTTTCCAATTCCTTACTGAATCCATCATTATTTCTTTTATCTCGATGCTCATTGCCTTACTTATTGTAAAATCCTTAATGCCAGAGTATAATAACCTGCTGCAACTTTCGCTCTCTTTTGAATTATTTGAAGGGTGGTATATTGTTCCGGTACTTTTACTTATAGTTCTTTTTGTGGGACTGTTAGCAGGACTCTACCCTTCTTTTGTTTTATCTTCCTTCCGGCCAGTGACCGTCTTAAAAGGGAAACTAAAATCAGGGGCTAAAAGTGGCTTGCTTAGGAACATTTTGGTGATATCACAACTGGTGATATCAATTGTGATTTTAATCGGCACCTATGTGGTTTGGAACCAGCTAAACTATATCCAAAATAAAGATTTAGGGTTTACCAAAGAAAATATCATCGCCATTAAGCGTTCAGATGGCCTGGATCAAAAAATTGAAGCGTTCAAGCAGGAATTAATGCAAAATCCCAATATCGTATCAATTAGTAATGCCAATACCATTCCCGGGGAAAACTTTTCCAACAATGCCTTCTTTATGCCGGGAACCAATGATACTAAATTACTGCACCAGGCATGGGTGAATTATGATTATGATAAAGTGTTCAGCTTTACATTAAAAGAAGGCCGTTTTTTTAGCCGTGATTTCCCTTCAGATTCTGCTTCCATCATTGTTAATGAAAAAGCAGCAAAGAACCTGGGATGGGATGAGCCCCTGGGTGAAAAACTTCTATACCCCTTTGGAAGAAATGGAGAAACACTTGAATTGACTGTAGTTGGCGTAGTTGAAGATTTTCATTTTAAATCCATGCAGGTTCCCATTGAACCTGTGGTGTTTACACTGATCCCCGGAAACTGGGAGGGCTATGTTTTAGTTAAAATTATGCCCGAAAACCAGCAATCGACCATAAACTTTATACAACAAACCTGGAATAGTTTCACTTCTGAATATCCTTTCGAATATTTCTTTTTTAAAAAACACTATGATGAACTTTTTAAAAATGAAATCATTACCAGTAGAATCTTTCTTGTATTTTCTATCATCTCAATTGTGATTGCCGGTCTTGGGTTGTTCGGTTTAATCTCATTTATGACTATTCAACGCAACAAAGAAATTGGTGTGAGAAAAACATTTGGTTCCACTTCCTGGAATATTGTGTTGATCCTCAACAAAGAAATTATTAAATTGGTGGTGATATCATCTATCATTGCCATTCCATTGTCATGGTGGGCAATGTCCCGTTGGATGGAAGATTTTGCATACAAGGCTGAATTGCCGGTTGCCATGTTTGCAATTATACCTTTAATTGCATTGCTCATTGCACTGATCATTGTGTCTTATCAATCAACAGTGGCAGCACTTAGAAATCCGGCAGATATTTTACGATATGAATAATAATTAACCAAAAAATACAACTATGATTAAAACTAAAGATCTGGTTAAAGTTTTTAGAACCGATGAAATAGAAACGACTGCGTTAAATAAAGTAAACCTTGAGGTACAAAAGGGCGAATTTGTTGCAGTAATGGGC
>CAYVSF010000189.1:0-6270 GCA_964453775.1 uncultured Bacteroidales bacterium | reverse complement strand
TTAGGGGGACAACAAAATAAAAGGCTGTCCAATTTACTTTTTGGACAGCCTCTTTCTAATTATGCATGACTACAACCGGCGCAACCTTCTGCCGAATCAATTGCAGTAACCTTATCTATCTCCCTTCTACAGCGAATTTCCTCATGCTTGGCACAAATGATTCCTCTCTTGCGCAGCTCTTTGTTTTTACCGATGGAAGAATCGGGGAATTTGCCTTTTTTCGTAAAAAATACCCGGGCACCCATTGCTAAAAATGCAATGAATAAAATACCCAGCGATAAAAGAATAAGCTCTATAAACATTCCCTTTGTTTTATTGTTATACTGTCAGCAAATGCCGAATAGCCTTGTCTATTAAGCTATGCACTGCAAAATTACACTTTTTTTTAATGAAAACCCGATCTTATTAACGATTTAACAACAATAAGTATGAGTAAAAATACAGCAGAAAAAACAAGTAAAAAGAAAGTATCTGCAGCAGAAAAGAAAGAAATTTTAAGCGACTATAAACTGGGTTACCTAAGCAGACAGATTAGTCTGTTGGGCCGCAGGGAAGTGTTAACAGGGAAGGCCAAGTTTGGAATATTTGGAGATGGAAAAGAGATTGCCCAGATTGCCATGGCAAAATTTTATCAGGATGGAGACTGGCGTTCGGGATACTATCGTGACCAAACTTTCATGATGGCTGCTGATCTGTTTACGGCAGAAGACTTCTTTGCCCAGCTATACGGTCAAACGGATGTGGAGTTAAATCCAGGGAATGGTGGTCGTTCGTTTAACAACCACTTTTCAACCCGTAGTTTAAATGAAGATGGTAGTTGGAAAGATCTGATGAAGCAGAAAAATTCTTCTGCGGATATTTCACCTACGGCTGGGCAGATGCCCCGTTGGGTAGGATTGGCTTACGCTTCAAAGTTATTCCGTAATAATAAGGATTTGCACGAGTATAAGGACCTTACGAATAAAGGAAACGAGGTTGCTTTTGGTACTATTGGTGATTCCAGTACATCGGAAGGACATTTCTGGGAAGCGATTAATGCCGTTGGCGTCTTGCAGGTTCCGGCTGTAATGGCCGTTTGGGACGACGGCTATGGAATTTCCGTTCCCAAAGAGTTCCAAACCACAAAGGGTAGTATATCGGAAGTATTAAAAGGATTTGAACGTACGAAGGATAAACCCGGGATTCTCATTTATAAAGGTAAAGGTTGGGATTATCCGGGTTTAATAAAACTCTTTAAAGAGGGTGTTGAAAAAGCCAGAAAAGAGCATGTTCCCGTGTTGTTCCATATCGAGGAAATAACGCAGCCGCAGGGGCATTCAACTTCCGGTTCACATGAACGCTACAAATCGAAGGAACGTTTGAAATGGGAAGAAGAATTCGACTGTCTCAATAAGATGCGTAGCTGGATGTTGGAAGAAAAAATTGCCAGTGAAAAGGAGCTTGATGAGTTAGAGAAAGAAGCAAAGGATGAAGCCAAAACTGCGAAAAAGGCAGCCTGGAAGAAGTTTACAGAACCCGTAAAGAAAGAACGCGATAAACTGATTGAAATTATTGACAATCGCTCCTGCATGTGTAAGCGTGAGGGTCGTGATAAGGTGGGAGAGATTACCGATGAGTTGAAAAAAATTGTAACCCCCATCCGGAAAGATAATTTTAGTTCAGCGAAGAAGATATTGCGGCATGTGTGTCTGGACTGCAATATTCGCGAAAAATTGCAAAAAGATTTATCCGCATGGCTGGAGAGGAATTATGCAGATAATCATGAGCGCTACAACACCAAGCTATACAATGAGACCGATTATTCGGTTTTGAATGTAAAGGAAGAAAAACCAAAATTTAGTGAAAACAGCAAATTGGTTGCAGGACGTGAAGTGCTGCGTGATAATTTTGATAAACTGTTCGAGAAATACCCCTTGCTGGTTACTTTTGGTGAGGACACAGGAAATATTGGCGGTGTAAATCAGACCCTGGAAAATCTGCAAGAGAAATATGGCGAAGTGAGAATTACAGATACCGGAATTCGTGAGACTACGATTTTAGGTCAGGGGATTGGCCTGGCATTAAGAGGTATGCGCCCCATTGCTGAGATCCAGTATTTCGATTACCTGCTGTATGCACTGCAAACCCTTTCCGATGACCTGGCTACCACGCATTATCGGACAGCCGGTGGACAGGTGGCACCTGTAATCATCAGAACCCGTGGACACCGTCTTGAAGGGATTTGGCACGCAGGTTCGCCACTGAGTATGGTGATCAACTCGATTCGAGGCGTGTATATTGGTGTTCCCAGGAATATGACCCAGGCAGCAGGAATGTATAATACTCTGCTGGAAGGACAGGATCCCGCCCTGGTAATTGAACCCCTGAACGGCTACCGACTGAAGGAGAAAATGCCGGAAAACCTGGGTGAGTACAAAGTACCTTTCGGAAAACCGGAAATTTTACAGGAAGGTAAAGATGTTAGCCTGGTAACTTATGGTTCTTGTGTTCGTATTGCCCAGGATGCAGTGGAGCAATTGAAGGAGTTTGACATATCAGTAGAATTGATTGATGTGCAGTCACTGTTGCCCTTTGATACAGAACACCGTATTGCGCAATCACTGAAAAAGACCAATCGCGTGATCTTTTTTGATGAAGACGTACCGGGTGGTGCCACCGGATTCATGCTACAGAAAGTAATGGAAGAACAGGAAGGTTACTACCACCTGGATTCCGAACCAAGAACGGTAACTGCTACGGATCATCGTCCTGCCTATACATCAGATGGCGATTATTTTTCCAATCCAAATGCAGAAGATGTGTTTGAGGCGGTTTATGCGATGATGAATGAATCGGATCCAAAGAAATATCCCGAATTGTATTAATAGATAATAAACCTTAAATGGAAAGGAGCGGCTGTGAAGCTGCTCCTTTTTGCTTTCGTTGGATTTTTCAGCTCTTGTTGTTTACTCTTTTATGGCATAATAGCACATAGAAAGATTTACTAAGCGCTTTTAGAACACTAACAGTTTTTTTTAGTGCATATCTACTCCATGCATCATCATCACAGCGTGGTAAAGGATGTGAAAAATTTCATCCAGATATTCCTTTGCTGCACGGGTACTGCCGGGCAGGGTAAAGATAAGGGTCTTCTTTCGAATTCCTGCGAGGGATCGGCTTAGTAAGGCATTGGGGTTTTTGGCCCCGTATTTAACCCGGATATGTTCCATGATTCCCGGAATTTCCTTATCGATGATTTTCGAAATGACATCCGGGGTGATGTCCCGTTCGCCCAGTCCGGTTCCTCCGGTGGTAATGATCAGGTCTGCTTCATCATCAAGGGCAAGATTCACCACCCGGTGGAGATCTTTGGGATTGTCCGGAATAACAACTTTTTGCACCTGGTAGTATTTGAATTTATCGTTCAGGTAATTCTCCATTTCGTGCAGAATGGCTTCCCCGCTTTTATCCCCGTATTCGCCCATACTGGCGCGGTCGCTCAGGGTAATAATCTGTACCCTGAATAGTTTTGGCCGATAGTAAAGTGGTTCCCCGCTTTGTAGCTCTCCACTTTTTAGCACCTTGCAGAAGATTCCTTCCTTTGGCATGGCACAATCGCCTACTTCCTTGAAAATGGCGCATTGCTCTCCATGGCACTTTTTCCCCAATTGGGTCACCTCCAGCCGGACATTTTTGGAAAAGAATTGGTCCAGCACCCGCACATTTGTTAAATCGATTCCTGACAGGGTAATATTCTCAGCAAATTCGCCGGGTGCAATAGGTCGTCCCGATTTTTTGCTAAACTTATTGATGCTCTCTTTGCTGAGCAGGCTTACCTGTCTGTGCCACGGCCCGGCGTGTGCATCACCCAAAAGTCCGTAATTGCTGACTTTGCAATTGTCAACAGCTTCTTTTATGGTACCTTTTTCGTGGGAAATATTGATGGCATGTACTTTTCCCTTTTTTATTTCTGATTTCATAACAAGCTTTGGCTTAGGATTATTTCTTGATTTTTTCGATAAGATGAACAGTTGTAATTTCCATCTCCTTATCCACAGCTTTACACATATCATAAATGGTAAGCAGGGCTGTTGATACGGCATGCAATGCCTCCATTTCCACACCGGTTTTTCCGCTGGTTTTTACCAAACTCACTGTTTGTATTCCGGTTTCTTTTATTGTGCATCTTACCTCGATTTTGGTGAGGATTAGTGGATGGCAAAGTGGAATAAGCTGGGCTGTGTTTTTGGCAGCCTGTATACCTGCAATTTCTGCAATTGTTAGCACATCGCCTTTTTTTATCTGGTTTTCCCTGATCAGTTGAAGCGTTCCCTTTTGCAACTTAATAAAGCCAAATGCTTTAGCTATTCTTTCCTGATTGGGTTTGTTTCCCACGTCCACCATCTTTGCTTTTCCCGTTTCTGAGGTATGGCTTAGTTTTTTCATACTTATCCTCCAATATTATAGAATTTGCCATTATTGTTGATGGTTCCGCTGGCCGGTTTATTTTTTAGCGCCAAATTGTAGGCTTTTTCTATGCCATGTTTGCGTACCGAAAATTCCAAATCGCTGAAAAGGCAGGGTTTTAGCATGCCATTGGAAGTAAGCCGAATTCGGTTGCAATTTATGCAGTCACCTCCGCTTCCTCCTTCCACCAAAGAAAAGATGCCCTTTTCCAATTGCATCTCTTTGATAAGCCGCAATTCAAAACCATGTTTGTCGCAAAAATCTTTTAGAGAGGATTCTACTTTCTGTCCATTCGCCTCATTTCGAACAACCGTATTGATTTTAATGGGAGAAAGTCCTGCTGCTCTAGCTGCTTCCAAACCTTTAAGTGCCTTGTTGAGATCTCCGCCCCTTGTGATATAACGATACGTATCCGGATCCAAACTATCCAGGCTGACATTAATTCTTTGAAGCCCGTTTTTTTTCAAACCTTCTGCATATTTATCCAGGAGTGTACCATTGGTAGTCATGGAAAAATCTTCAAGTCCCTTTAGTTCCCCTAACATTTTTACAAGTTTAAGAATATCTCTTCTCACAAGGGGTTCGCCTCCGGTTAGACGAATCTTTGTGATGCCGTTTTTAAGACCATAGCGGGCAATATCCCGAATTTCTTCGAAACTGAGAATATCCTTGTGTTGCAAAAGCGGGATTCCTTCTTCAGGCATGCAATAGCGGCATCTTAAGTTGCATTTATCGGTAACAGAAATCCGCAGGTAATTAATATGACGTTTAAATTGGTCTAACATTCACAATTGATCCTTTCTTCAACTCACTTTGGTTTACTTCCAGAGCTATGATACCATCGGCTTCTGCATAGGAATTAATATGTGCAGAACCATGATATTCTACCGGGTAAACTTTACCATCTTTAATGTTTACAGGGATCCAGACCATCCTCTTGGTTTTTCGCCTGGAAAAATCTGCACCCATGGGAAGTTCCAGCTCCCATTCCTTTCTTTTTGCCTGCATGCAGGCCAGTAAATAGGGTTTTATCAATAATTCGGTTTGAACAAGGGTAGAGACTGGGTTTCCCGGAAGGGCAAAGATTGCTGTACGGTCTTTTTTGGCAAAAAGGGTGGGTTTCCCGGGTTGTACGGCAATGGTTTTAAAAAATATTTTTGCACCGCTTTCTGCAATAATATCCGGAACGAAATCATAATAGCCCACCGATGCTCCTCCGGTAAAGAGCACGATCTCGTTTTCCTTGATGGCTTTCTCCAGGCTTAGTTTTAATTGAGCTTCGCTATCCATAGAGATTCCGTAGTAATTTGGCGTAGCTCCTATTTCTGTGAGTTGAGCAATAAGCTGGTATGCATTGGAGTTATAGATTTGGTAAGCATTGATCTCCTCGCCGGGTTCTTTCAGCTCATCTCCCGTGCAAATGATTCCAACATTGGGCTTAAAGAAAACCCTGGGAAACATTTCGCCTTGCGAAGCCAATATGGCGATTTGTTGGGCTTTGAGGCGCGTTCCTTTTTTCAACAGGATGGTTCCTTCTTGAACATCTTCAGCGAGTAGGCAAATATTATTTTTTGACGATTTTCGTGTAACCTTTATCACATCTTTCTCTTCTTCTTCGGTATCTTCCAGCATTACAACAAAGTTGGTGTCCTTTGGGATTTTTGCACCGGTCATAATGCGGACACATTCCCCTTTTTGGGGTGATAGGTCTGAAGCTTCACCTGCTGCAATTTCTCCTATTACTTTCAGGGGATAATCCATGTCTTCCTCCCGGCATGCATATCCATCCACCGCAGATTTATCAAATGGTGGCATTTCAATTGA
>CAYVSF010000188.1:0-6286 GCA_964453775.1 uncultured Bacteroidales bacterium | reverse complement strand
TTCAACATGATCTTCATCTTTGGAGATTTCCTCCATGTATTTCTTTTCAAATTCCCGCTGTTCAGAATTATTGCAGGAAACAGCAACAAAGAGCAGGGCACTTGCGAATAAAAGGGGTGTTCTTATCATGATCAACTTTTTAGCGGTTATAAAACGTCTGTAAAAATAGGATTTTACGGGGAATTGCCAAACTATTCTCATGTAATCAATACAATTTCGACCAGTACACATCTATTGTATATGGTGATCGATCTTCCGTGAATCTTATTTGCAAATCCATATCGTAGGTGGCACCCACCCATTGCAACTCTATTTGTCCGTTGTAATTCGTGCTATTCCCGTCAATATAGCTATGTGAATAGCTTTGTGCACAAATCCAATGTCCCAAACTATGGAAAGTTGGGGAGCGAAGATCTGCAATAATTTCAAACATTTGATGTCCATCCAATTCGGTAAATAAATTGTACCATGTACCGTCTGCCGGAATGGTCGTATGATTGCTAAACCTGCGAGCAGAGTGAGTCAGGGTGCCCTCCACGTCTACCTCTGTGGCCTGTATGGAATCAGCAAACACTTTTTCATCTGCTTCCAGCCTTGCGGCACTCACTGCAGTGGCAGCAATTAGGCTATCAGTTGTAATATTCTGACTAACAACAACATTCGCAGCAGAGACTGTTCCAGCTACTTCCAGTCCGCCTGTTCCCTCTATTTGGACAGGACCGGCATCGGTAGTAATTATGGCTCCATTCCCACTTCCTCCATTATCGTAGGCATCATCCAGCGAGAAGGTTTCCTGAACGGTAGCTGCTGTCTTTGCATGCAAAGCATAGGGAACACTAAGCAACTGACTGGCACCCATGGAAGTTCCATTAACATTCACTTCCAGAAAATAGGTATTATCGTCCCATTGAACAAGGCTTAAATCCTCTTTTGAGCCTATTTTTAGATTGATTATTCCCTGGGCAGTTGTGGTTAGTGTGTGGGTTTCTTCAAAAACAGCTGTTGTGAGATCGCTTTTCAGTATAGTAACAACAACAGCTACATTTTCTTCGGCCATAAGGGTGCCATCACTATGGCGCAAAACGGCCTGATAATTCAACTGCTGTGGAACCTGTCCAAATAACAATCCGGAAACAAAGGCCATAAGCAGAAGTAAAATACATTTTTTCATGGGCTAATTTTTAATGACTGTAAATGAACCAACTATCAGCTAACAAGTTACAAAAAATAATCATATTGGGAGTTGATTAGAAAAGCAACTTAAAGAAGTTTACGGGTTCCAGGTAGGAAACACCACATATAACTCATCGCAATATTTTCCATACTACAGTTACAGCTTTATCGAATGAATAAATTACATTCCCTGCAAAACCAACCCTTTGGGAAAGATTCGGATGAATATCACAATGCAAAATCAAATATTAAAAGCAAAGAGATAAAGCGTAACCACTTCAATCATAAAAATAGTCATCAATCTCGAAATCATCCAGCCAAAGAATACCATCTTTTGCTTTGGCTTTAAAAAGTTTAAAGGATCGTGGTGTAGCTTCAAAATTTTTCACCGGATGATACTCCCAATTGTGTTCCTCATCCTCTTTAGGCATTTTCGCTATTTCTTCCTGCAGCCTGTTTTTATCATCCGAAAGCACATAGCCATCGGAGCTTTGCCAGCTTCCTTTTCGTTCGGTGATGGCTGCATAATATATCGTTTTGCTCATTTAATAAAAATACAATATCTTTTGAAATTACAAGATACATAAACCTCATAGCAAATCAAGGCATAACAAAAAATCAAAACTTAAACCAATTCCCTTCTCCGTTAGCAATTCTCCCAATCCATTGCGTAACCAACATTTTTTTAGCATATAAGAATTATAGGGTAAACCACACTAAGCCTGTTATTAAAACCGCATAGACCAGCATCCCGGTAAAAAAGAGCAAACGCCAACTTTGGCAGCGGTAGATGGTGGAGAGGATGTTCCAGCTGTTTTGAAAAGCCACATAGGCCGCAAGCCCGCTGGTGAGCAGCATCAGGCGCATGTGAGGCATGTTTGGAAAAAGAGGATAATAATTGGGCAAGCGCTGCAGGAGAAATAGCACAATAAAATTGAGCAGGTAGATGTGTAACAGAGCCTGTCTCCTTCTGTTTCTTTGACGTAAGTGAGCATAAGGCTTTCGAAACAGCCAGATAAAAACCACTAGTCCCATGCCCAGGGCGGCTATATTGAGGCTGTGAAAAAATCGGGTTTTCAGATAGAGCCCAGGTATAATATCATCAGATCGTGGCAGATCTTGGATGTTTCCTGCACTAAAGAAAGTATCTGCAGCCTGCACCAATAAAATAAGACTTAGAACAGCTAAACTAATGTAGAAGCGCCCTTTTCCGAGGGCAGCAATGGTGAGTGGGGGTTTAATTCCAGTATATTCTGACATTTTTTAATTAGATTAAAAAAATCTTTATAGTCAATTGCTACAATTATTCTAAAACTTCCTGTTCATGCCAATATACAAATATAAGGGCTGAAACTGGCATGGAAAGGTAGAAATATCCGAATTATTCTCAACATATAAAAGAAAAACCAACCGGTCACATCTGACCAGTTGGTTTAGGGCATGGTAGTTGGCACTACCGGAACGTGAGCATCCGGGAAGATGTTGTATATTTTTTACTTCTTTATCTATTCCTTTTGAGGCAGGCATCTTAAGGTGCCCAAAAGCCCTCCTTAGTCTTCTATAGTAAAATGCCTGTTTTGCATTTTGCATTTTCCCTTCTCTATCTATTTATTCCAAAAAAAGGCAAAAGGTAACCCCCCTTAACGGGTATTTTTTTTACCTGTTAAATAAAATATACTGCAATGCCTTAATTACAAGGAGGATGCATCAATTATAAAATTTTTATTTTCTTCTGATATCAAATTTACTTGCAAACAAAATCTTGAAGCCGAAGGAAATTTATTTAATAGCAGATGATAAAAATAAGAAGCGGAGCATCTGGGTTATATGCCCCGCTTCATCCAGGTAGTTTTATCTATTAATCTTTTTGGGGTTGATGTTGGATGCCGCTAAGTTCAAAATCGGCATAAAATAAACAACCTACAGTTTTATTTTGTTGCTCACTCCCATAAGCATACCGTTCATGGTAGCAGTTGCAGCATCTAAACTTACATCTTTAACATCATAATTTGCTGTAACAGTATACTTTAACACCACGCTTTTACCAGGCTCCAGGGTTTTTATAGATTTTCTCCAGATCATCCGGCTATCGTTAATTTCACCAGTGTAGCTTGTGAATTCAGGTCCCCGGGCTGAAAAATCCCGTGGATCGAAATTATCCTCCACCCAAAGCTCATTCAATTGCTTTTTACCAATATTGGTCACTTTTAACGAAACAGTTACGGTTCCTTTACGAATTTCACCCGGACTGATACTTTTGGTTATTGCCACTCCCATTCCATTGATATTGTAAACAAAATCTAAAGGAGTAAGGTACTTGTCTTTCTGTTGAAAATAAATTACCTGTTTCCATCCTTCTTCTTCTGTTTTAAATGGTTTATTGGCCCTTATCACCACATAATCTTCAGGAATTTCAACTTTAACGTTGCTGCTTTGTGTCTTTTTTGCAGGAATCTTCCCATTGATTTCTGGTGTTAAATCTATTCTGATTTTTCTAACAGCCCCTTGCTTTCCAGAAATCTGATACATAGGCTTTAGCACCTGTCGCCCTTTTTCGTTAGCCTTTGTTTTCGCTTTCACCGGTTCTGTACCCCTGAAATTAATCGAATAGTCCAGCTCTTTGTCTCCCGTATTTAAAATATCAGCATAAAAATCAAATACAGGTTCCTGATCTTTTTTAAGACTGATTACACCCTGAATGTTTTGAATAACAATTTCTCCGGTGTAAAAATCTGTCTTTTGCAATTCTTTTTTGGTTTGCGCCATCAGATTCGGAATCAGCACTACCAGGATCATATAAAGAATAAATTGTTTTTTCATCGTTTTAGTTTTAATTAGTTACAGGTATCTCTATAATAAATTAAATAACTCCAGTTATCCTGGCAAGTTTTACCTCCGGGAAAATTATGTGTGTTATCTTTCAAAAAATTATGGTTTGTATTGTTTGCAGAGCGTGGACCATGATCCTCATTCCATCCGTAGTGCGACATATGCGAATCCCAGGTGTGCGTATTAAGCCAGCGTGTTATTCTTCCGTAATCCATAAGCCGGTATGCTCCTTCATAGAGGACAATATTGTATTCGTGCGTGATTTTTCTGTCGGCATCTGGTTGGTAATCTATGGCATCCCAAATAGCCCAGGGTGCAAATCCCAGAGCTCGAAGCAATGCTGCACGCAAAATGGCATGATCCTCACAATCGCCCTGGTAGTCATCATTTGGAGTAGCATTATCCAGGTTACCGGAAATCGTAAGGCTTAAATCTGCAGGTTGTGGGAAATCCCATCCCGGGCTATAGCTTCCCCATCCGTTATCAGAGAAAACGATCCGGTTTAGCGAATCCCTACGCCAGCTCATATGGTTATCTACATACAGGGCTACAGCAGCTACCAGTTCATCAGCAATGTTGCTAATTTCCAATACGGAAACACCCTGATCGTTCGCATATTCAAGCAAGGCATCTTGTGCTGCAGAGCGAACAATAGCTTTATCCAGCCGATACAGATTGGCCCCGGTTTGTTCGCTGGTCGCATTCGGATAGCCATCATTACTGCCACTTGGAGCAGTATAGCTGTATACGCCTTTGGGATTGGCTACATAAACCCATCCGCTGTTCGTGGCAGTGCCCCCAGTAGATTTTAGAGCAATGGCTTTAAAATTAAGTTTAGCATTGGAATATGGAGGATACGGCCCACCAGTATAAGTTAAAGATGTTCCGGATTGCGATGCGACCTCGCTCCCTTCAATTTCCAGTTTCATCTCAGTAACCGTACCACGCGTGGTCCCTTTAGTCACATTAAAGGTAATTTCCTTATCCACATCGGGATGAACAGTACTCAATCCTATATGGGGAACACATGAATAAAAAAAGACAACCAGGCTGAGTAGACCTGAACAAATTAATATTTTTTTCATCGTTTTTGGTATAAATTATTAGTTAAAGACTTCAGAGTCAAATCTTAAACAAGACAGTTAACATAAATATCCCTGTATCGGTCAATTCAATGTTTATTCTTTTACGGTCTTCTCTTCAAGTTTAAATCCTTTGATCATGGCATGAATGATGATATCCAACACGAGAGCGATAAGTCTTTTTTCGTGGTTTTCAGTGAGTACAGGAATATTCACCAGTTTATTAATCACCGGTGTTAGTCTTTCCTGGATGAGTTGGGCTTCTTTTTCAGAGATCCCGTCACGGGTATCTTTAATGAGTTTGTAGTATTCATTGGGCAAAAATTTATACAACTGACGGTCGATCCATTTGATCACTTTGGCATATACCACCAGTTCTTTTTCTTCCCCAATAAATGGAAGATCAACAGATTTGTTCACTTTCACTGCCAAAGCATTGATTTGGCCATCGGAAAGCATTTCTTCGGTTTTGAACATGTCGTCTTTTAATTGACGCAGCTGTTCAACAGTTAGTGTAATTTCAGGCATAAATTGAGTTTTTAATTGAAGTAATTGAGACAACAATTCAGAGAATTGCAAAAAGAGTTGGAAGGTCCTTATATCTATTTATTCCAAAAAAGGGCAAAAGGTAACCCCCCTCTTTCGTACTTTTTTTAAGATAAAATTTCTATTGCTTCAAAACACCTGTCAATAAAGGGATTTGTGAAGTAAGCCAATGGGTAAATAACTTACAGGTAAAAAGTCAATCTCCTTCAAAGGATACTTTTTATTGCTATAAAACAAAAAGTCCCCTGTAAATCATTTACAAGGGACTTCAAGGACTTTAATGTCTCGTTATTTTTTAAGAACTTTTTTATGCAATTTAGTTCCCTCTTTTGTAGTCAGCTGAAGAATGTAATATCCCGGGTCAAGTTGAGAGATATCTAATTCTAAATGCTTTCCTTCTGCTTCTATTTGCAACCACTGCATTTTTCCATCAAGTCCATATATGGTAGCTTTTACCAGATTTTTTTCCGCCTCGACCATTAACCAACCTTGATCAACCGGATTCGGATATACTTTTAAATCTGCTTTATTAGCAATATCAATACCCGTAGTAAGCTCAAAGTTGGCTGTTAAGCTCACATCTGCAGCCGGCATGGTTAAGGTAGCATTTGCTGCCGTGGCATCATCCAGGTGCCCGGCATCTCCGGTCCAGTTCA
>CAYVSF010000187.1:0-6291 GCA_964453775.1 uncultured Bacteroidales bacterium | reverse complement strand
CCATTATATGATGCTGTATTCCCCAAGAGATGTTGTAAGTGGCGATTTTTACTGGATTAAAAAAATAAATAACACTGTCGTAATAGCAATAGCAGATTGTACGGGGCACGGTGTTCCTGGTGCCTTCATGAGCATGCTTGGGGTGGCATTTCTCAATGAAATTGTAAAACCCGAAAATTTAAAAGCCGATAACATTCTAAATCAGCTGCGAGATTACGTCATACGAACACTCTCAAACTCAAGCGACAGCAGGGCAGACGGAATGGATATGGCACTGTGCATCATTGAACCGGAAAGAAAAACCCTTCAATATGCAGGAGCAAACAATCCTTTTATCCTGATAAACAAGGAAGGGCTTAAAGAAATAAAAGCAGATCGCATGCCCATTGGAAAATACAGGAAACAGGATAAACCTTTTACCTTGCACGAAATACCTTATGAAAAAAATGATCGCGTCTATTTGTTTTCAGATGGATTCAAAGATCAGCTTGGAGGTCCTGATTTACTCAAATACGGCTCAAAAAATTTCAAAACTTTACTTGCCGATATTCATAATAAAGCCTTCGTGGAGCAAAAAGAAATTCTACAAAATGAATTTGCAAAATGGACAAAAGATTACCATCAAATTGACGACATACTAGTAATGGGATTTGAGCTTCCCTAATTATTGAAGGTTTTCCTTCATTCTATTGAGCAAATCGATCAATAAGTCGGTATCGTTTTCTGTTAAACCTGCAAGAGCTTCATCATGAACTTCTAAAGCAAGCGGAACGATGGTATGGTATATTTCTTTCCCCTTTTTAGTAAGTCGTACATCATTAAAGCGTTTATCCGTTTTGCTAATTTGGCGTAAAACTAATTTTTGTTCTTCCAGACGGCTTACAATTCTTAATACCCTCACCTTATCCAAACTCAAATAAGCTCCAATCTGCACTTGGGTCAATACCTTCTTTTGATATAGCAAAGAGAGTGCGCTCCATTGCTCTGCGGAAACGTCCAGCTTTTCTTTTAAAATTTTTTCCTCCAGCCTCTTTCCAAGAGCTTTCGAAATCATCCGGGTGATATTTCCCAAGGACTTGTCGTAACAATAATCCATAATGGCTATAATTATATTGCAAAAATAATCGAATAAATCTAGTTCAAAAGATTTTCATTCCTGTTTTTATTAGTTACATTTGTAACTAATAAAAACAAATTTTGCAGTGATATGCCAAAAAAATTATATCCCGTAAATCGCCGGAATTTTATCAAGACCCTTGGTTTGGCTGGTAGTTTCATCAGCCTGGGAGGAATGGCAGGTGCCGGTTTGGCTGCAGGAAAAAACAAAGAAAGCTATACTGGTTTTGGCAGGACGAATTATGGCGAAGATCAGTTTTTCAATCGCAAACCATTCCTTGTAGATAAGCCAACCTATACAAAAGCAGGAAAAACAAGAAGAATTACATATGTGGAAAACCTTTTTAAACGAAACGGGGAACTTTACAGACTTTTGTATACACGTGGAAAAGATGCACCAAGATGGAATTTTAAAGATGGAATCGATGCACTCCCGGAACCCTTAAAGAGCTATTACAAAGCAAACCCCGGGGCACTGGATGAGTTCAAAAAATCGCTAAAAAAGGGAAAACAACAAAGACAAAACTGGACAAAATACAAGAGCAAATATCGTCTGGCAGATGCCTGGTCGGCAGCACACTCCAGTCCTATCCATGGCCCGCATGCTTATCCCCGTCAACCAGAAGGGGCCCCTGAAATTTCCGATTTTCGTGGAATACAACAAGACCAACTTCAGTTTAAATCCAACAAGCACGCCACAGAATTGATCAAGAAAATCAGTCATAGCTTTGGGGCTTCATTGGTGGGAGTGACCAAGTTAAAAAAAGATTGGGTATATCAGGGATACTTGAGAGGAGTAGGTAAAATAGACTTTGAGGTCCCGAAGCACTGGAAAAATGTTATCGTAATTGCCGTTCCCCACGAATGGGATTCGCTCTATGCCAACCCCACTTATGGAACATCTTATGATGCTTACTCCAAACTTCGATATATCGCTGGAAAGATAGAAGCCTTCATTAAGGAATTGGGTTATGCCGCACGCTCACATGTTCCTCCAACATCCTATGAAATTGCCATGCCACCTGTAGCAATTGATGCAGGCCTGGGAGAGCAGGGAAGACACGGTGTACTAATTACCCCCGAATTGGGAGCCAACACGCGCCTGGCAGGTATTACAACCAATCTGCCCCTGCAACCCGACCAAGCCATTGATGTGGGAATAAAGGAATTCTGTAGTAAATGTAAAATTTGCGCCGAAGAGTGCCCAAGTGGAGCCATAAGCTTTGATGATGAACCAAAAACAATTGTTCGGGGCTACAAACGTTGGAAGATCGACCAGGATAAATGTTTTACTATTTGGAATTCAGTAGCCACAAGCCATGCCAGGGGATGTCGGGTATGTCTGGCAGTTTGTCCCTATTCACGAAAAAGAAACTGGATCCATAATATAGCACGAGAGGTTGATCCCAGGGATCCCTCCGGTCTTTTTTCAACCGGTCTTTTGAGTATGCAGAAAAAGTTCTTTAAATATCCGGGGGGACAGGAATACCTGCCACCTCCCGATGGGAACAACAAAACATTTAATGAAGCGCCGGATTGGTTGAAAACAGATGAATGGGCAGATATTTAGAAACTTTTAAAATGCAAATGATGTTTACAAACTCAACCATGCTTGAACCCTTATTCTGGATTATCATGGGTTTTCTTTATGCCGTAATTGCCATAAGTGCAGTGTATTGGGCAAAAGACTTAAAACTAAGAATGAACGGATGGAAATGGGCGCTGTCTGCATTATGGTTTGTACTTCTAAACATAACCATTGCCGGAGGTTTTACCCTAATAGGGGAAAATGAACTCAGGGCAGGAATGTATTTTCTTTTCTTTTTTGGAACCCTGATGATCATTTTTGGAGTTGGACTTTTTCAATTCATAAAAAAACAATGAAATCTTCCCCTGTACCTTCCAGGAAGCAACTTATTTGGCTGGCAATTACTGTTAGCATAATTCTGGCTGTACTTGTCGGCAGATTTAAATCGCAAGAATCCCAATTGCAAACGATCCAAAAGCATTTCCCAGAAACAGTATACCAAATCAACCCAATTAACAAACACAAATGGAGCCTTGTTGAAAAGAGTAAAGCAGAAAAAACATTCATCTATTTGGGAAAGGGAACCGGCTACAATGGAGGGGTAACTGTTTTAACCCTGCTTAATTCTGATTCTACCATCAAGCAGGTATTGCCAATAAAACACCAGGAAACCCCAAGCTACTACAAAAAAGCGATTAACAACAATTTCTTAAAACGATTTAGAGGTAAAAAAATAAACCCAATTGATCACATTCGTGGCATCGATGTGGTCTCAGGCGCCACCTTTACTTCTAATGCCATTAAAAAAGGTGTAATTAAGGGATATACCAGTGCAGAAAATCTGGACCTTGAGGAAAAAAAACAACCAGTGATGGGCATCCTCGAATTTATCATTATCTACTTGCTGATAACAGGTTTTCTTCTTTCTAAAATAAAAACGGGAAAAATTAAAAATAGTCTTCGATGGAGTTCTCTCTTAATTTCACTAATTACAATAGGGTTTATTTACAATCAACCCCTTAGTTACTCAAGAATATCTGCTTTTTTGCTAGGCAATTTTCCGGATAGAACCAAAGAGCTCTATTTTTATTTCATACTCTTTGGCAGTGGATTATTGATTTTATTTACTGGAAAAAACATCTATTGCCATTCGGTATGCCCATTTGGGGCTGCACAGGAGGTTTTCTCCAAAATAGGAAAATCCAAACCATATCGTCCAGCTATCTATAGAAAACTCAAGATTATACAACGAAGCCTGGCATTCTCAGCCTTGATATTGGCGTTAGTCCTTAACAACCCGTCAATTGCAGGCTATGAAATTTTTAGTGCATTTTTTCATCTTACGGCCAATACGATTTTAATTGTTGTCTTGTTTATTGTCATTCTCCTCTCCTTAATTATTAAAAGACCCTGGTGCAATTTTATGTGCCCTATTGATAGTGCCTTTGAATACCTGCGTTTAACCCGAAAGTTTATCACCGGCTTATGGAAAAAATAAAACACCCCATCCAATATCTTATCTTAATTCTTATTGTCTTTTCCATTTTCTTGCTGATGATTTATGTCGGTATGCAAACAAAACTAAAAAATGATCCTTCCTTTTCACACCCTTCCCTCAACCTCCAAACACCTAAAAACCAGCCCGATTCAATTAAAGTTAATCGTCTTTGGAAGGATACAGAGTTTTTCCCTTAATAAAAATTAAATGACTTTGTCAGGATTTCTGATTTTCCCGACTAAAAGAATAAAAGAAATCTTATGACAAAACTAACAATCGTAATTTTTTCCGATACGGAAACCATGGAAGCATTGGGAAAGGTATCTAATGCTTTAATATTAGCCCTTGAGGCAAAAGAAAAAGGAGATGACCTTAAAATTATTTTCGAAGGAGCCGGAACCAAATGGATTGGTATGTTGGAACAATCCGATCATAAACTGCATAATTTATATCTGAACATTAAAAACACAATTACAGGAGCCTGCTCTTTCTGTTCAAAAGCATTTGGTGTAAAAAACCAGGTTGTAAAAGCAGATATCCCTCTGCTCGACGAATACAAAGATCATCCCAGCTTGCGATCCCTTGTTATTCTAGGTTACCATATTTTAAATTTTTAATCAAAAATTCATCCTTAAAATCAATACATTATGAAAACACTACTAACAAGTTTGATCTTTGCGCTATTTATCTCACTAACTGCAAATGCGCAAATGGATACTAAAGTAATTGCGGTGGTCAATCGTGCAGATTGGTGCCCTGCATGCGAAAAAAACGGAGAACGTGCTATGACCACTTTGATGGAACATAACAAAAATAAAGCCGTTCGTTTTATTGTGAATGATTTAACCGATAAAGCAACGAAAGCAGAGAGCGCTAAAAAGCTGCAAATGGCAGGCCTGGAACAGGTAATGTCATCATTTAAAGCTACAGGAATGGTCTACTTTTTTGATGCCAAAACAAAGAAACTTATTGATAAAATAAGTGTTGTAAAGTCCAATAGTGAACTTGCAAAGACTCTGGAAAATGCTAAAAAGTAAGCTAAACGAACTTTTCTTCCACTATAATAACAATCTAAAAGAATAGTTACCTGTCATCATTTGAGCAACTATTCCCTTAAAAGCACAGGGGATAGTTGCTCAAAAACGCGACTGCCCAAGGGTTAAATTGAGAATATCGCATATTTCTTTTTTTCTTCTGTAGCAAATCATCAATCTAAAAAAATAGTGAAATGAAAAAAAACATTCTCTTATTAATCACGGTTTTAGCCATAACATATACAAATGCACAGTCATACAAAACTGTTAAAGAAGCCAAAGGGCTCGCTGTTGGAACAAAAGCACCATTATTTACTACAGTTGATGAAGACAATACAACTTTTAGTCTTGCTGCTGCTTTAGAAAATGGTCCTGTTGTAATTATTTTTTACCGCGGACACTGGTGCCCTGTTTGCAACAAACATTTAAGTCAAATACAGGATAGCCTGAATTTAATTACGGAAAAGGAAGCAGCAGTAATTGCTGTATCGCCTGAAAAGCCTGAATATCTCGAAACGATGGAAGAAAAAACAGGTGCAAAATTCAGGCTGTTGTACGACGAAGGCTATAACATTTCAGATGCTTATGGTGTTACTTTTTTACCCGACACAAAGCAAATTATTTTGTACAATACCGTGTTAAATGCCAAATTGAAAGAAACACATTCAGATGACAGCCAACGTTTGCCAATTCCGGCAACATATATTATTGATACCAGTGGAAAAATTGTTTGGCGTCAGTTTGACCCCGATTATAAAAATCGATCCACGGTGAAAGATATACTTAATAATCTGCCATTGTAAAATTATTTACGTAACTTAAAAATTAACGATATGAAAGCAATTTGGAACGGAAAAGTGATAGCAGAAAGTAACGATATTATAAATATTGAAGGAAACAGTTACTTTCCAATTGAATCTGTTAATAAAAATTACCTAAAAGAAAGCCAGACCACATCGGTATGCCCATGGAAAGGAAAAGCATCTTATTCCTCGCTGGAAGTAGATGGTAAAACCAACAAAGATGCTGCCTGGTATTATCCTGATCCCAAAGAAGCAGCAAAAGAAATTAAAGGAAGCATGGCATTCTGGAAAGGTGTGAAAATAAAGGAATAA
>CAYVSF010000186.1:0-6307 GCA_964453775.1 uncultured Bacteroidales bacterium | reverse complement strand
TAGGAACTTCCACGCTCATCTCCAGGAAACTGGGCAAAGGAGATGTTGAAGAGGTGAATGCTATTGCCGGAAATGGTTTTTTACTCATCATACTGGTAGGAATTTTATTTAGCACGCTGGGAATTTTATTTACCGATCCTATTATGCGGGCTTTTGGTGCGACAGAAAACATCCTGCCCTATGCGCATGATTACGGGCAAATTGTTTTTGTGGGCATGCTCTGGTTTCCCTTTTGTGTGGGTACCAGTAACTACCTACGCGCCGAGGGGTTTGCCAGGGAGGCCATGACAGCCATGCTACTGGGAATTATTGTGAATACGGTTTTGGATTATATCTTCATTTTTCCACTGGATATGGGAATTCAGGGGGCTGCATTGGCAACGATCATGGGAAAATTTACTACCTTGCTTTACCTAATTCGCTATTTTGCCAGCTCCAAAAGCATTATCTTTATAAAACTGAGGTTCCTGCGTCTTCAAAAACACATTTTAAAACCTACCATTTAGGTTGGCTTATCGGGATTTGGCATGCGGTCGTCCAGTAGCTTTGCCAATATAGTTCTGAATCATACCCTGGGAGCTTTGGGAGGTGATACAGCGATTGCTATTTTTGGAATCATCTATAAAACAACGCTTTTTTTCGGCATGCCCCTATTTGGCCTTAATCAGGGCATGCAACCCATTGTGGGTTATAATTTCGGAGCAGGGCAATACGATCGCGTAAAGCAAACAGTAAAACTAGTCATTCAATATTCCCTGATTTATGGTGCTCTGGCAGTGGTTTTCTTTGAAAGCTTTGCACAGCAAATATTCACCCTTTTCACCAACGAGCAGGCCTTACTGGAACAAGGTCCCCGTGCATTGCGCATTGTAGTTATGATGATGTGGCTAATGGGAGTTACCACTATGTCTATGGGTATTCACCAGGCTATGGGGCAGGCCAAACAGGCCTTTATACTGGCTATACAGCGTTGGGTATTGCTTATTACTCCCCTGATTCTGATTCTTCCAAAAATTAGTGGTCTCGGTCTCGATGGGGTTTGGATAGCTTTCCCATCGGCTGATTTTATTGCAGCAGTTGTTTCTGTCATTATTTTATACCGGACCTTTAAGCGTAAGCGATTGCTGCAATAGGTGAAAGGAAAAGCGTTCCTATTATTCACCAACATTGAAGATTACCTTGCCTTTGATGGCTGCTTCTTCTATCAATTTATGTACTTCAACAGCTTTTTCAAGGGGGTAATGTGCTTCAATTTCAGGATGTATCAGTCCGTCTTTTAACAATTCAAATAGAATTGACAAATCCTCTTTGAACCAATCCGGATGTTTTTTACGAAAACTGCCAATGGAATAGAATTTTGATCTTTTACCATTGGGTAGTAGATTCCAAAACGCAACTTTCATAAATTCCAGGGGAATGTTTCCTCCTTTTCCCATCACAGCGTTGTAAAAGCCAAAAGCAACAAGTGTTCCTCCGGATTTTAATGTATGAAACGATTTTTTGAAGTTGTCACCGCCAATAGGGTCAAATGCAGCATCAATTCCTTCGGGGTGTTTTCTCAAAATTACTTCCTGAAAATCCTCATTGCGATAATCAATGGGGAGCCCACCATTCTTTTTTACCAGTTCATGTTTGGCTTTTGATGCTGTCCCGTACATTTTTAAGCCCAGCGTTTTACCCAGCTGGAGGATGGCAAGTCCAACAGCTCCTCCTGCTCCGTGTATCAGAATAGTCGCTTCTTTTTGCAGCTTGGCGACGCGAAACATCATTTGATAAGCTGTCATGTAGGAAAGAATAAGGCTAACCGCTTCAGAACTATCCAACTCGTCGGGCACAGCTACCAGTTGATCCTGGGGCAGACAAATGTATTCCGAATAGGCCCCGATTACCGTCATATCGGCCACTCGTTGCCCTTCTTTAAACTTAGTAGCCCCTTCTCCTGCTTTATCCACTGTCCCAATCATATCATAGCCGGGAGCAAAAGGTGGTTTTTCTTTCACATCAGGATACATCCCTTTACGGATCATGGTATCCGTGAAATTGGCACTGGTTTTTAGTACTTTTACACGAATTTCTCCATTCCCTGGTTGGGGAAGTTTTTCTTCTTCTTTGAGTTGTAAAACTTCGGGTTCTCCATATTCGGTAATGAGGATCTTCTTGTACGACATAGCTGGCTTGTTTAGTATTTACAGTACCGGGAATAATAAGTAAAAATAGCTTCTTTTCAAAGCTTAACGGACATTCTTTTCACATCGCTAATCTTTGGACAAAGGGATAAACTGCGCGCTTAAATCCGGATCAGCCATGGCTGAATCCAATGGATACATAGGACGCTGTATCCGTTCATAGGGCAGTCGTTTGAGATTTTGATCTACACCCCCGGGGGTCAACGCCATAATCCAGTCGCCACGCATTTCGTACAATTCGGGCACCAGGTATCCAATCTTAACTACAAGAATATCGGTTTCTCGTGGATTTAACCCCAAATCGGTAAAATCCTTTTCGTGATGATAGGGTTTACGCTTTTTAGTGGCTATCAAATAGACACTTCCTGTTTTAATAACCACCTCGGCTTCTGCATGCTCATCTCCATATTTTATGGCTTTAACCGTACCTTCAATCAAAATCGGAGGTGCATAGCGATCATCCACCACAGCTCCGGCAAGTGCTTTGGCTGTTCCTCCTTCGCCAGCCTGCACTGCAGCTTCAATTAAATCTGGTGCTGGCAGACTGGCATAAATAAGCTTAGGTCCCCAGGATTTACTAAATTCTTTTCTGGCCAGGATCTCTTTCAGGGTCCAGGTAACGTCCCCGGCTCCTCCTGCAGTTGGGTTATCGCCCATATCACTAATAATGAATGGTTTTTTTTCACTTGCGATGGCCATATCCAAACTCTTTTCCAGGGTAGCCACAGGAGCTACAAAGCGAAAATCATGGCGCACATCCCAAAAATGTTGTGCCAGCTCCTCAGCAGTTGCACCTACTTTTTCTTTGTTGTCGCCGGTAACCATAACTACTGCATGGTTCCACGGTTCATCTGCCCAGGCATAGCCTACCCATATGGCAGCGTCTACAATTCCTTTCTGATTGGCAGCAGGAGCCACTTTTGCATAGAGACTTTTTGCCGGTTCAATGCGGGTACTGGTCTTTTCTCCGGGCAGTAGGATAGGCACAGGAATCCATGCTTTGTATTTTGGTTTTCCCTTTCCACTTTCCAGACGGTCCAGGAGGTTGGTTAAAGCCCGCTTTTTCGATTCTATCGCATCTTCGTGCGGAGCCTTTCGATAGCAGGTAATCAAATCGGTATGTTGCGCCAGACGTCGAGATACATTTCCATGCAAATCCATGGAGGTAGAAATAATGGGGTTTGTTCCCACTACCTCTCGTATGCGGGCAATGAAATCACCTTCGGGATCATCCAGCCCCACAACACTCATAGCACCATGGATGTCGAAAAATAGTCCATCATACGGTCCGTTTTTTCTAAGCATTTCCAGGGTTTCCTCTACCAGTGATTCATATGCTTCCCGACTAACAATACCACCCGGCAATGCATGTCCACGCAGAGTAGGAAAATAATTCGCTCTTTGTCGGGTAAGCGAATCTTTATGAAGAAAGGGATAGTCCGAGAAAACCTCCTCTCCCCTTTTGGCATGAAATGCCTCTTTAGAGGTTACGGCAGGGGAAAAAGTGCTGGACTCGATGGCCAGTCCGGCAATAGCAATACGTGGTTTTTCCTTTATTTGGTTACAGGACAGCATTCCTGCCAGAATAATCAGGAGATAGAATAACTTCTTCATTTTTTTCAATTCGTTTTTTGTAATATTTCCAGCATTTTTCGTATTTGGCCGGTGTCTACCGTTATCTTCCGGTATTCATCGTGTTTTTCTCCATTCATGCTCACCCCAAAAGAGTAAAATTCCATCGCTGAATTTTGAAATGTTTTAGCAGAACTATGAAACTCGAAGGCACCGGTTTTTTGAATCAATGCTTTCAAATTATCTGCATTGATGCCGGCTCCGGGCATGATAACAATACGCTCGCGAGCTTGTTTTTGAAAGCTTAAAAGCATTTCCGCACCATCGAGTGCAGTATTTCTGGTTCCCGAAGTAAGGATACGCTTCACTCCTGCCTCCACCAGTTCCTCCAGGGCTTCATGAGGATCTTTACACATATCAAACGCACGGTGAAAGGTTACTTCAATTGGATGAGCTATTCGAACAAATCTCCCAATTCTCTTTTCGTCTATTTCACCGTTAGGCTTCAAAAAACCTACAACAACACCATTTACTCCCAAATCCTTCACCAGTTTCAAATCATCAATAATGCCTGCAAACTCCCTGGAAGAATAAAGGAAATCACCTCCACGGGGACGGAGTATTACATTTACCGGGATCTTTAACTTTTCCATGACGGTTTTTATGGTGCCATAAGAAGGCGTTGTGCCGCCTTCAAAGTAGTTATCGCACAGCTCAATACGATGCGCTCCGGCCTGTTCGGCCAAAAAGGCCGACTCGGCGGAGAAACAAGATATTTCCAACTTCCGTTGCATAGGCATTTTTTCAGAAATTATAAAATTAACTATTTCTGGCCAAATCTAAAAACCCGGGAGCCGGGAAACAACATCGTTCTGATAAAAGCTTAGGCTTATTGGATAACCTAAATGCCCTTTTTCCGAAAGAACTTTGAACATTGTTACAATTGGATATGCCAATTCGATGATGAGCGAGTTTTAGTCTTTAGATTAGGAATACCGGTTTGTTGTAAATTTTCTACTTAAACAGTTCTTCAACGCTTGTTAGGCTATAAAAAAACCTGTTGCCAAAAGAGACAACAGGAAATCATAAATAAAACGAATAATTCGTATTAAAAATATCGTTCATAATAAAGCACAGAGGCCTTTCTTTTTTTGTACAGGGTATTCAGATATTTTGTGTCGTTTTCACGCACTGTAAAGGCCTTTACCTGTCGTTCATTGGCGTTCTTTTCTTTTACAAGATAATTTATGAGTGCTTCAGTTCTTTCCTTACTCAGCTGAATATTGGCACGGTCTCCATCTTCATGAAAAGCGATAACTAAAAAGGCATAAATAGTTGGGTTGGAAGGGTTCAGTCTCATTGCCAGGGAATCCAAAGCAGTCATATCGGTCTTTTCCAGATCGATTTCTGTTGTGTTGGGCTTAAATTGAATACTGTTCAGGGTTTTCCAATGGTGATAACGGGAATAATTAAAGTCTAACAGCTTGTAAATGATTGCAATGAATGGGGCCCGGTAGACCCTTTTTTCAAAGTCTTTTTCGGGTACTGCATTGAAAAGCGCCTGATTCAATTCCGGGTTGTTCAGGCTTCCATTCTGCCGTATTTTCTTGAGAGCAAGCGACATATTATAGGCTGTATTTGAAGGATCTTTTGCGCCATACCACTTCTCATAGGCTACGGGAATACTGTTGAGTAGAAATCCCATATTGTTAGGTGAACCAATCAGATCGCCATTTACCTGTTTGAAAAACAAGCTATCCATTTCCAAAACCACTTCATCCTTCACTACCTGATCCAGAAGCTGTTTATACTCCTCTTTGTTGGCTTTAGCCAGGTAATCATTCTCCAGCAAATACGCTTCAAAGCGTTCCAGGGTATTGAACAGTTCAACATGATCTTCATCTTTGGAGATTTCCTCCATGTATTTCTTTTCAAATTCCTTTTGTTCCTTATTATTACAGGCAAAGGCAAAAACCATAAAGCTAATTACCAGTAGAAAAGCGGTGTTCTTCATAATCCGATTTTTAGGGGTTGATAAAACGATTGTAAAAATAGGGTTTTACTGGGAATTGCCAAACTATTCTCATGTAATCGATACAATTCAATTTATAGACATTTATGGATTCAAGATTATATATAGCCATTAAAAGCAGAAGATTATAACGCTCATATATTGCTTTAAAATCATCTCATTATCAATTTACTGGAGCAATTAACTTATAAATTTTTAAAAAATTATAGAGCTAATTTCAAAAAAATAATATAATTTTATATATATAAGCACTTAAAATATATTATTGCAATTAACTTTATAATCAGCATCTAACATGAGAACCAAAAGTCTTTTATCAGTTGGTATAATTACTATTATCCTACTCGTTATTTCCTGTGAGGAAGAAAATGATTCTAAAAGTACTTTTTCAGATGTAATAATTTCAAAAAGCCGGGAAGTACCAATTGTAGTGAATGCTACTCCTATTGAACAGAACGGAGAAATTGTAGGAGTATTAGGCGCAAGTATAGATTTGGGAATTTTAAGTGAATTGGCC
>CAYVSF010000185.1:0-6324 GCA_964453775.1 uncultured Bacteroidales bacterium | reverse complement strand
GAATTTGAAGAACGTTTTAAGCAGACCATGAATGCTATAAAACTTGTTTATGCATCTATTTATTCTCCGAATGCCAGGAATTACTTCAAAGCAATTGGCCATAAGGTGGAAGAAGAAAAGATGGCAGTAGTGATACAGGAAGTTGTAGGTCATCAGTATGATCATTATTATTACCCGCATATCAGTGGTACGGCTCAATCGCATAATTACTATCCAGTTGCTCACATGAAACCGGATGAAGGATTTGCAGTGGCAGCACTTGGACTTGGGCAGTATGTCGTTGCAGGCGAAAAAGCTTATCGTTTTTCACCTTCTTATCCACGTTTGGATATTGTTTCTAATAAGGATCTGTACAAGGGTTCCCAGTTGTATTTCTATGCAGTTGACCTTTCAAAGGAAAATGTAAACCTTATGGAGGGAGAAGATGCCGGATTGGGCAAACTTGATATTTCGGAGGCTGAAAAACACAATACCCTTAAACACCTGGCTTCTGTTTATAATCCGGATAATGATACAATTGTACCTGGTATAGATTCCTATGGGCCCAGAATTATTAATTTTGCCAATATTTTAAAGTATGATTACATTCCTTTGGCCAAAACCCTTAACATTATTTTAGACGTGGTGAAAGAAGCCCTGGGATCCCCGGTGGAAATAGAGTTTGCTGTCGATTTGAATAAGGATAAGAATGGTCTTGCTTCTTTTTACCTGCTTCAAATAAAACCTCTGGTTTGCAATGAAGATGAACTTAATGTTGATGTGGATAAAATTGATAAAGATAAGCTGGTGTTATATTCTGAACGGACCATGGGAAATGGTAGAATTGACACTATTAAAGATGTTATCTTTGTCGAGCCGAAAAAATTTGATAATCAGAAAACAATGGAGATGACACAAGAGGTTGAGAAACTGAATGAAGGGATGCAGGAAGAAGGAAGAGAATACATACTTATTGGGCCAGGACGGTGGGGAACACGTGATAAATTTATTGGGATTCCCGTGGCCTGGCCGCAAATTTGCAATGCTAAGGTAATTGTAGAAATGAGCTTGCAGGATTTCCCACTGGATGCATCCCTTGGCTCGCATTTCTTTCATAATGTAACTTCTATGAATGTCGGATATTTTTCTGTAAATCATAAATCGATTAAGGATTTTATTTCATGGGAGATTTTAAATAAACAGAAGGTAGTGAATGAAACGAAGTTTTTTAAACATGTGCGCTTTGAGGACCCCCTTCATATACTAATGGACGGGAAGAAGCGTATATCAGCAATCACTTACAAGAACAATCAGTAATTTTAGAAAACGAAGATTTATGAGCTTTTATACCAACCACCAGGATAATCTGCGAATTGACTTTAATGATACCTCTTTTAATCTTTTAATGCAGAAGAGGATTCATCGTGTTTTGTTGGTTGCCAGTAGTTATGATGCCTTTATGCTTGAAGAGGATGGTCGAATTGACGAGCAGATTTTTAATGAGTATGTGGCATTAAACTTACGGTATCCACCCATTTTTATATTGGCCAATTCCGAGGAGAAAGCCTACGAAATCATGAAAAATGAAAATATTGACCTGGTCATTACTATGTTGAGGCTTGGAGGTCATGATACTTTTGAGTTGGCCAACAGGGTGAAAAAGGATTATTCCCATGTGCCCATTGTCGTTTTAACTCATTTTTCAAGAGAGGTTACCCTTCGGTTAGAAAAGGAAGATTTATCGGCCATTGATTATGTGTTTTGTTGGCTGGGAAATGCAGATTTGCTGCTTGCTATTATCAAGTTGATTGAGGATAAGATGAATGTGGAGCATGATGTGGAGGTGGTTGGGGTGCAAACTATTCTTTTGGTGGAGGATTCTATTCGATATATATCGGCCTATCTGCCAAATGTTTACAAAATAATTTTTAAGCAGTCTAAGGAATACATGCGCGAGGCATTAAATGAACATCAAAAGATGTTACGCATGAGAGGGCGGCCTAAAATATTGCTGGCTACAAATTACGAGGAAGCCAGCGAACTTTATGAGAAGTACAAATTTAACCTTTTGGGTGTTATCTCTGATATTACTTATAAACGAAATGGAGTAAAGGATAAGCTTGCCGGGATTAAGCTTTGTAAGATGATACGGGAAGATGATGAATTTATGCCTCTGCTTTTGCAGTCAAGCGATATGGGGAATAAAAAATATGCTGATGATCTGAAAGTTGGGTTTATTCATAAGTACTCCAAGACCCTGTCCATTGAACTCAGGAATTATATCATTAGGCAGTTTGCATTTGGCGAATTTGTTTTTCGCGATCCGGAAACTATGAAAGAGATTGGCAGGGCTACTGATTTACAGGAATTACAGCATATGATTTTGAATATTCCGGATACATCGTTAGAGTACCATGCCTCCAGGAATGAACTTTCCAAATGGCTGAATGCAAGAGCAATTTTCCCTATTGCACAGCTGTTTAAATACCTTTCTCTGCAAGATTTTAACAGCCTTAAAGAAGCTCGTGCTTACATTTACCGGGCCATCTCAAGTTACAGGATGAGCAAGGGAAGGGGAGTGATTGCAAAATTTGATAAAAACAGTTTCGATGAGTATCTGATATTTAGTCGTATTGGTGATGGTTCCATTGGTGGAAAGGCACGTGGACTAGCCTTTGTGAACTCTATTATTAAAAAGAACAATATTTTTAATCGCTTTAGGGATATTATTATCACAATCCCCAGAACAGTTGTCCTTAGTACAGACATTTTTGATGAGTTTATGGAAGAAAATGATTTGTACAAGGTGGGCCTATCCGACAAAAATGATGAAGAAATTCTGGATCATTTTATACAGGCTAAACTACCCAGCAGGGTTTATCAGGATTTATATGCTTTTATTTCGGTGATTAAAAACCCCGTAGCCATTCGTTCCAGTTCGAAGTTGGAGGATAGTCATTATCAGCCTTTTGCAGGTATTTATTCCACTTATATGATACCGAAAGTTTCCAATAGTACCCTGATGATAAAGATGCTTTCCGATGCCATTAAATGTGTATATGCCTCTGTCTATTATCAGAGTAGTAAGGCTTATATGGAAGCCACCCAGAATGTGATTGATGAGGAAAAGATGGGTATTATTTTGCAGGAAGTTTGTGGTAAACAGTATGGGGGAATGTTTTATCCTACTATTTCAGGCGTGGCCCGCTCCATTAATTTCTATCCGATAGAACCGGAAAAATCGGATGAGGGAATTGTTAATATTGCCTATGGCTTAGGGAAACAGATTGTTGATGGAGGAATATCTCTGCGTTTTGCACCTAAGCATCCGAAGAAGGTTTTGCAACTAAGTTCACCGGATATGGCATTGAAGGATACCCAAAAGGGGTTTTATGCTTTGGATATGTGCCCTACGAAGTTTGAGCCATCTGTTGATGACGGAATTAATATCATAAAGCATGATGTGAAAGAAGGAGAGGAACACAGCTCTTTTAAATATGCAGCTTCTACCTTTGATCTACAAAACCAGGTGATTCGGGATGGTACATTCTACGAGGGGAAGAAGATAATAACCTTTGCCAATGTATTAAAACATAACTCTTTTCCCCTTGCAGAAATACTTGAAACCTTGCTGGAAGTTGGACAACGTGAGATGAGTAATCCGATTGAAATTGAATTTGCTGTGGATTTAAATAAGGAGAAAGAAGAGCCCTATGTATTCAATTTTCTTCAAATCAGACCAATTGTTGACAATGAGCAGGATAAAAACTTTATTATTGATGAGGTAGATCAAGAAGAGACGGTTATTTATTGCGAATCGGCTCTTGGGAATGGTAGCATTAATGATATTTATGATTTTGTTTATGTGAAACCGGAGTCCTTCAAATTTTTAGAAAGTAAAACCATCGCCCAGCACATTGCAGAGTTGAATAAAAAGTTTATTAAAGAGAAAAAGAATTACATCCTGGTTGGGCCTGGAAGATGGGGATCGAACGATCCCAGCCTGGGAATACCCGTAAAATGGAGCCAGATCTCACAAGCCAGACTAATCGTAGAGAGTGGATTGGAAAATTATAGAATTGATCCCAGTCAGGGAACACATTTCTTCCAGAACCTGACTTCCTTCCGGGTGGGGTATTTTACAATCAACCCATACATCAACGATGGGTTTTATGATCTGGATTATCTTGGAAGTTTCAAACCGGAATTTGAAAATGAATTTGTTCGACATCTTCGTTTCGACAAACCCCTTATTGTTCAGATTGATGGAAAGAATAATAAGGGAATGGTATTGAAACCGGAGAAAAAGGGAAAATTGTTAAAAGAAGAGTAGATTGCTGAAGTTAGATGATGAAGAACATAATATTGTCTTAATGAAAATCTTGGGCATCTGAAAGAATCGAACTACTTTTGTTAATTAATTAACAGTAAAAAATACAGTTATGAATGTAGATAAATTATTGGTAAAACTGGAACAGAAACATCCCGGAGAAGTAGAGTATCTTCAGGCTGTTAGAGAAGTACTTGAGTCAATTGAAGAAGTATATAATGAGAATCCCACATTTGAAAGCTCGGGGATCATTGAGCGCATGATCGAACCCGACCGGGTGATTACCTTTAAAGTGCCCTGGATGGATGATTCCGGGAAGGTACACGTAAATATTGGTTATCGTGTTCAGTTTAACAATGCAATAGGCCCGTATAAAGGCGGCTTGCGCTTTCACCCCAGTGTGAACCTTAGCATTTTAAAGTTTCTCGGGTTCGAACAAATCTTCAAGAATGCATTGACAACATTGCCCATGGGAGGCGGCAAAGGCGGTTCGGATTTTGATCCCAAGGGGAAATCCGATACTGAAATTATGCATTTCTGCCAGTCATTCATGACAGAATTGTGGAGACTTGTAGGGCCACAAACTGATGTACCTGCAGGTGATATTGGCGTTGGTGGACGCGAGATTGGTTATTTATACGGAATGTACCGTAAGCTGGCAAGAGAAAATACAGGTGTGCTCACCGGGAAAGGATTAAATTGGGGAGGTAGCTTAATTCGCCCCGAAGCTACAGGCTTTGGTAATGTTTACTTTGCGAAAGAGATGCTTGCTACAAAAGGAGAATCATTTGAAGGAAAGACCGTTGCTATATCAGGTTTTGGAAATGTAGCCTGGGGAGCAGCTTTAAAAGCTACCGAGCTGGGAGCTAAAGTGGTTACCCTCTCAGGACCGGATGGTTATATCTACGATCCGGAAGGAATAATCGGAGAAAAGATTGAGTATATGTTGGAGTTAAGAGCAACCAATGAAGATATTGTAAAACCATATTCTTATAAATTTGCCGGCGCCCAGTTCTATGAGGGGAAGAAACCCTGGGAGGTGAAAGTTGATATTGCTTTGCCTTGTGCCACACAGAATGAACTGAATGAACAAGATGCCGAGATGTTAATTAACAATGGTTGTATTTGTGTTTCCGAAGGGGCAAATATGCCTTGTACACCTCAAGCGATTGAGCTTTTCCATAAGCATAAATTGCTATTTGGTCCTGGTAAGGCTGCAAATGCCGGTGGCGTAGCAACTTCAGGCCTGGAAATGTCGCAAAATGCTATGAAGCTGAGCTGGACAAGGGAAGAGGTGGATGCCAGATTGCATCAAATTATGATTGATATTCATACGGCTTGTGTAAAGCATGGGACAACATCTAATGGCTATGTAGACTATGTTAGAGGAGCAAACATTGCAGGATTCTTAAAGGTAGCAAATGCGATGTTAGATCAGGGAATTCTTTAAGAAATTCTATATTTTACAAAAGGGTGCATGATTTTAGCACCCTTTTTTACTATCTTCTTAAACCAAGCCCTATTATTTTTGTTAGAAACTAAAAAACTATGGAAACAGTACGAACAAGTTATTTAGGAGATCTAAGAACAGAAGCAGTTCATGTTCAATCCGGGAATAAACTCATCACCGATGCACCTATTGATAATAAGGGTAAAGGAGAATATTTTTCTCCAACCGATTTGGTGGCTACAGCATTAACCAGTTGTATTTTTACCATTATGGGAATTGCAGCCCGGGAGAATAATTTTTCTATAGAAGGAGCAACAGCAAAGACTACCAAAATTATGCGTAACGACCCGCGCAGAATTAAGGAAGTCCAGGTAGAATTTGATTTTTCAGAATTGGAACTGGAAGAGAAAGAGAAGGACATCTTACGAAAACTGGTGAAAGCCAGTCCGGTTCCTAGAAGTGTAAGCGAGGAGTTAATTCAGACTGTAAGTTTGAAGTTTAAGGAATAAAAAAGGGGCTGTCCAAAAAGGGCAGCCTTTTTCATGCAACCATTTTTGTCAATCCT
>CAYVSF010000184.1:0-6351 GCA_964453775.1 uncultured Bacteroidales bacterium | reverse complement strand
GCCTGACCTCCTATTTGAAAAACATCTATACCCACCATTACTCGAAGCAGGAAACAAAAGACGAAAGGGAAACATACGCGGCAAGCTATGCCCTGATGACTGATCACGAAGAGACCCTCTCTAAAAAATTGCTGGATTATTTAAATACCCATCCTAAGGTTAAAATCATTGGAGAAACAACAGCCTCAAAAGAGCAACGGGTACCTACCATCTCATTCATTCATCAAGAAATGAAAAGCTCCGACATCGTTGAAAAGGTAGATAAATATGGCATTGGCATTCGTTTCGGTGATTTTTATGCCAAAAAAATCATTCAGGATTTGAATCTTGAGCAATATGATGGTGTCGTGCGTGTAAGTATGGTACACTACAATAGCTTTGAAGAGGTAGAAAAACTCATCCAGGCACTGCAAACTATTATCCCTGCCTGACAGCCGGGAGCATCAAAAATACCATAGCCAACCATTGCAAAGGCCCTTTGTTAGCACAAGGGCCTTTTTGTGATATAAAAGGCCCTTGGCGCAGGGTATCTTTAAAAAAACAAATCCGATCCAGTATCTATTGATAAAGTGTTAATAATTCATAAAAACATCCTTTGAAACACAACTATAGCAACTTATAAACGTAGTTATTTATAACGAAAACTATTCCAAATAATATCTTTTTGAATGAAGGAACAGGAGCATCGAAGGGAACGATTAGATAAAAGAATTGCCGAACTGGAAGAAGAATTGGTCCGCCTAAAAGCGGATCGCTCCAAAGAAAATAAAGAACTGGCAAACGTTCAGGACGGGCTTGAATATTACCGCAAGATATTCAACCACATGTCCGAAGGACTATTTGTAATTAAAAACGAGCAACTTGTATTTTCGAATCCTGCCCTGGAACGCTTGCTTGGTTATTCAATAAAAGAACTAAAGGGATTTAGTTTAAGTGATGTTATCCATCCGGATCAACTTCGTTTTGTACAATCCAACTATCAGAAACGGCTTAAAGGAGAACAACTTCCCCTTTACGAAATCAAGGTAAAGACGAAAAGCAGAGGTTTTCGATGGCTTCGCATTAGAGCCCAGCAAATTGACTGGCAGGGAGATGATGCAGTTCTTGTTTTCTCCCAGGATGTTACAGAAGAACTCAAAATAAAAGAATCACTTGAAAAAAAAGAACAGGAAATTGGCGAGATATTTAACGATGCCCCTTTGGGGATCTTCCAAACCACCTCAGCAGGAAAGGTTATACATATCAACAATGAAATGGCCAATATTTTAGGGTTTAAAAGCCAGGATGAAGCCCTAATAAAATACGCCAATATCTCTCATAAACTCTATGCTGATCCCAAAAAAAGGGAAGAATTCATTCAAATTTTGAAAGAAAAAGGAGAAGTAAAAAATTTTGAATACCAAGCTATTACTGCCAATGGTGTATATAAATGGCTAAAAATGGATGCACGCATCAGTAAAAAAAACGCAGACGGCAGTTTTTTTATTGATGGTTTTACACAAGACATTAGTGAATTAAAAACAACAAGTCTTAAGCTAAATGAAAATGAAAGAAAGTACCGGAGCTTAATTGAACAGAGCAATGATGCTATCTTTATTCTTTCACCCGAAGGCAACCACCTGGAGGTAAATAAAAAAGCCATGGAACTTACCGGCTATTCCAGGGAAGAATTCCTAAACATGGGATACCGACAACTTGTACTTCCTGAATTACACGAAGATAGCAAAGCAAAGCTTACTGAACTTAATCAAGGTTTGCGCCCCAAAAGTTATGAGAAAGTTTTTGTTTCCAAATCCGGCGAACACATCCCGGTTGAGCTTACGGTATCTCCCATCCAGGATGTAAATGACAATTTAAAATATATATTAAGTATTGCCCGGGATATCCGGGAGCGAAAGCAGGCCGAAGAAGAATCCCAGTTCCTTGCCAGCACTGCGCTGGAACTTATTCATTATCAAAACCTGGGCGATATAAAACAATTCGTTGCCGATCGCCTGTATCAACTATTGGGTGGGCAGGCAATTATTACCGTTGTTGACTTTAACCACGACACGGGAAAATGGAAGATGGCCACTACAAAAGGTATTGATTCGAAAAGCCATAAACTAACCGAGCTATTAGGTTTTGATATTCGCCAAATGGAAGGGGATATTCTGGATAATAAAGCGCAACTTTCAGAAGGCCATCTTATAGAACTCAACGATGATTTCGAAAGCCTGACAAAGGGGAGGATCAAAAAAAACACGGGGAAAATAATTAAGAATCTGCTTTCATTGGATAAAACCTACTGCATATCGATTCGACAGAATGAATCGATCTATTCAAACATCACCCTGCTCATCAAAAAGAAAACAAAAAAATTCAATAAAAGGTTGATCGAAGCTCTTGTGATGCAAACATCTCTGTTTTTTGAAAAACGTATTGCAGAGCAGGCATTGAAAGCAAGCGAGGAAATGTTCAGAACCCTGGTCGAAAACCAGGGTGAAGGAGCCGGAATTGTTGATGAAAATGAGGTGTTTGTTTTTGCCAATCCCATGGCAGAACATCTATTTGGAGTGCCCAGGGGAAAACTTGTCGGCAAATCTTTGGAACATTTTCTGGATACAGAAGCTTTTCAGCTCATAAAAGAAAAAACAAAGCTTCGAAGGCAGGGAAAAGCTTCTACCTACGACATTGACATACAACAACCTGCAGGAAAAAGAATATCCTTACTGCTCACCGTAACTCCTCAATTTGATAAAAATGGAAGCTTTGAGGGTTCATTTGCAGTTTTTAGAGACATTACACAATTAAAGGCCGCAGAAAAAGCCTTGCGAGAGAAAGAAACAAAACTTCTGCAGATGAATGCTACCAAGGACAAACTTTTCTCCATAATTGGCCATGACCTAAAAAACCCATTAAGCAGTTTGCTGGGATTTACAAAGCTGTTGAAACGAAAATACGACAGCGCAGAAAAGCAAAAAGCTCTACATTATATTGATATGATAGAACAATCGGCGGTTTCAATGGCCTCTCTGCTGGAAAATATCCTCAACTGGTCGCAAACACAGTATGATGTAAGTAATGTACATGCAGAAATACTATCTATACAGCAAGTTGTTGATGATAGTGTGAAAGTAGTAAAAGCCAGTGCGGAAAACAAGAACATTCAAATCATTGAACAGCTTAGTCCTTCCTCATTTGTAAGGGCCGATGGTAATATGATTAAAACGGTTATACGAAATCTCCTTTCCAATGCCATAAAATTCACCCATCCGGGAGGAGAAATCAAAATAGAAACTTTTTCTTCCGGGGATATGCTAATCTCAAAGGTCGTTGATTCCGGAATTGGTATACCCCAAGACAGACTGGATTCAATCTTTCATGTAAAATCGTCCTCATCTACCATTGGAACAGCAGGAGAAGAAGGAACAGGCTTAGGCCTAATCATCTGTAAAGAATTTATAGAACAAAATATGGGGAAAATTTGGGTTGAAAAGAGCGATGATCAGGGTACAACTTTTTGTTTCTCACTGCCAGCGGCATTAAATACAAAGGGATCAAACACTAATTTAAAGGGAAAGCCTTTCAACATATCGATTCGTTCAAATATTCTGATTGTAGAAGACGACGAATTAAACTATTTCTATTTAGAGGAACTGCTTGAAGACTTAAATGTCACCATCCATCATGCAATAAACGGGAAACAAGCGCTGGAAATAATCGACAACAATCCTGAAATAGATCTCGTACTTATGGATCTTCGCATGCCTGTGATGAATGGATATGAAGCTACACGAATAATTAAAACTAAGCGACCAGATCTTCCTGTCATTGCTCAATCTGCTCATACAATGCCGGAGGACAAAAAAAAGGCCCAAGAAGCCGGTTGCGATGGCTTTCTTGAAAAACCCATTAATCCGAAACAAGCTATTGAATATATTCGAAAATTTTAATCGATTATGTTTACCTTTTTATTCACGAAGTTGAAGCTTAGCTAAGAGATCTTTATCAAAATCAATGTAAAACCGGAAACATTTATATAAAGAAATAGTACTATATAATAAAGTTAATCAATAAATATATGCTATGCCGGGAGTAAGTAAAATCACACACAAAGGAAAAAAGATTCTTTACATCGACTATCAAGGGTGTAAATCAGAAGATGAAATGATTGAAATCCTAAAACAAGCACAGGAGATTATCATCAAAGAGAACAAACCTTATTTACAATTAACCAACATTTCGAATGCTTTTGCTACACCACAATACATGAAGAAAGCAAAAGAAGTAGCTAAAGACACTCCAAAACTGGCTACAAAGAGAGCGATTGTAGGAATCAACAGTCCAAGTCGCAAAGTACTGTTGCAGGCTTACAATCTTATACTTGGCAAAGATGCCATCAAACCTTTTGATGATTTGGAGAAGGCAAAGGACTTTCTCGTTTCATAATTTTATTGAGTGGCATTCAAAAACCAGCCTCCAAGTTTATAAAAACATTTATCTAGTCACAAAAAAAACTGATCTATCGCAGTTTTTTTAATGAGGAACTGCAGCGCTGTTTTTTATGTTATAGAGCATATTTCATTTATATTTACATCCATAAAATGCTGAGAATATGCCCATAAAAGAAGAAGCAATAGAAAAATATGCCATAAAAATAGCCAAAGCAGATGAAGTGCTGGTTTGGATTGGTCCTTGCTCGGTAAAGAGTATTGCCACAGACAAGATAAAGATGGATGGAAGAAGGTACGAATGTGGCGGGAAGGTTATCCTGAACAACCAACTGGAACTTCCTGCCAGCTTTCGAATATTGACCAGCGGCCCACAATTATTGCTGGAAGACAGCATTTACACCAAAATAGATAATGTTTGGTACTCGTTGCATGAAAACGACTTCTACAAAACAACCGGATTGAGCCGAGAGGATATTTTCCCCATTAAATGGTTACCCGACACACCTCTTGATATCGAAGATCCCGGACCTTATCCAATGGATTTTTCGATATAGCAAGCTCAGATAAGCACTGAATTTGCATACCTAAAATTAGGTGACCAAATAAAAAAACTGCAATTAGCTACCTCATGGAATAACCGGTTCGGAAGAGCTTGCTCATTCTGAGTAACATTCCTCCAGGTTGATCCCATTCGTCACAGCAATTCCTCTCCGCCTAGTGTAGACAATAATTGACATTACACATTATTCAACGCAGGATCCCACTTATCCAGCTGTAAAAAAATGTATTTTAGTATGGTAAAATATTGTTTTTAAGCCTTTTTGGATTACACCTGTCTAAGGTATGTATTCAAAAGTAATTTAACGAATCATCAACCCCAAGAATAAAATCACCATGAAAAAACTAATTTTATCATCTTTTCTTATCGTCATATCAGCAAGTCTGGCATGGAGCTGCACCAATTTTATTGTCACAAAAGGGGCTTCCAAAGACGGCTCGGTAATGATTGTTTATACCTGTGATGGGGAATTTCACCCCCACTTACGTCTTGTACCTGCCGCAAATCACGCTCCCGGAGAGATGCTTGAGGTTCGAAACTGGTCGAACCAGGTAGTGGGTAAAATTGCTCAGTTACCCCATACCTATGCGATTGTAGGCCCGCATATGAACGAGCACCAGGTCTCCATAGGAGAAACGACCTTCGGAGGCAGAGAGGAGTTGCATGATACCACTAAATTTTTGCATTACTGGAATATGATGACATTAGTGCTACAAAGATCAAAAACGGCACGAGAAGCTGTTGAAGTACTTACCGGTCTGGCCGATGAATATGGATACGGAAGTACCGGTGAATCATTTTCAATAGGCGATCCAAACGAAGCCTGGATAGTAGAAATGATAGGAACAGGCCCGGGAGAGGACGGGGCGGTCTGGGTAGCTGTAAAAATACCGGATGGCTATGTATCCGGACATGCCAACAAAAGCAGAATTGGAGAATTCCCCATGGATGATCCCGAGAACTGTATCTATTCGGAAAATATTATCTCCTTTGCAGTAGAAAAGGGGTACTACGATCCCGAATCGGGAGAAAGCTTCCAATTCAATGAAGTGTATGATCCTTCCACTCCTTCCAATTTAAGGTACTGTGAAACCCGTGTTTGGAGTATGTTTAACAGGGTGAACCCTGGGCTGAATCTATCACCGGATTATCACCGGGGAGTAAAGGGAGCAGAAAGATATCCGCTTTACATTCAACCGGCAGAAAAGATCGATGTTTCAGATGTGATGAAGATTATCCGGGATCATTACGAGGGTACCCCATTTGATATGACAAAAGGGCTGGCTGCAGGCCCGTTTGGTAGTCCTGCCCGTTGCAGACCACTGGTTTTTGAGGTAGATGGAAAGCAGGCCACCT
>CAYVSF010000183.1:0-6371 GCA_964453775.1 uncultured Bacteroidales bacterium | reverse complement strand
TTAAGCTCAATGGGAATCTCCCACTTGGGAATATTTCGCAATTTTGTTTTCTCGAAAGGGTAGAATCCTCGATGTATGGCAGCTATTTTTCTCAATCCGTTATTGTAAAACCGTTCTATAGCTCCAACCCAAAGCTCCAAATCAGGATTAATAGGATTCTTAATCATAAGAGGTATATCCACCCCTTTAAAATTATCAGCAAGTTCCTGCACAGAAAAAGGATTGGAAGTTGTTCGCGCCCCTATCCATAGTATGTCTATATTATACTTTAATGCCAACTCGATATGCTTTGGATGAGCTATTTCTGTAGTTACCAGCAATCCTGTCTCTTCCTTTACCTGTTGCAGCCACTTCAAACCATCTGTTCCCACGCCTTCAAAACTTCCCGGGCGTGTTCTTGGTTTCCAGATCCCTGCCCTGTAAACCTGCACTTTCCCCGTTTGAGCGATTTGTTTTGCAGTTGTAATCACCTGTTCCTCACTTTCAGCACTACAGGGACCGGCAATCACAAGGGGTTCTGTTGATCCTTGCGAAAACCAGGAAGTCAATGGTTTCAAATCATTCATCAATAAGCTGGATGGTCCTACCATAACAAAAATCTTTAAAATAAAACTGGTGCTTCTTAACAGTTAAAGTCGTTAAGAAAACACCAATTTATTATAAAAGTTTATTCAGCTTTCTTTCTTTTCCAGTTTAGTTACTGCAAATATTGAAAGCTTATAACTAATCCATATCAGTATAGGCCAGGTTATCAGCCAAATTATTTCTGTTAAATACTGCATAATTTCATCATTTTAATAAACGTGTGTATCTTCCTTCATTTCATCAGCATCTATCTTTTTATCATTAATAGAACGCCAGGCGTAAAAGATATATGCAGCCACAAAAGGAACCATTAAAGAAACATAGCTCATCACCACCAAAGTATATTTACTGGAGGATGCATTCTCAATTGTAAGCGAGCTTTGTAAATCGTAAGTGGAAGGATAAAAGGCAGTGTTATTTAAACCACTTATCAGAAATAAGGCAAACACCGTTAAAATGGTTCCTCCTCCTGCAAACCAAATTCCATTTGAGGTCTCCTTAAGAATCGATTTACCGATTCCAAATAATACAAGTAATACACCAAGCACAAAAATAATAGCTACCAGCGGCATTTCCAGAAAATTATGCAGGTACTTGTAGGGTTCCATGAACACCTCCCTGGTGGCCGGATCGTATGCAAATCCTTCGGAGAGCAAGGTCCAGATAAGAAAAACCAGGAAAAACACCACAAAGGGCAAGGCGTTATATAACAGTTGTTTACGCGTCCTCTGATTGATGTTTTCATCATTAATGGTATTCATGAAATACAAAATACCAAGCACCCGGGCCAGGAAGAAAATGGCCAAACCCAATGAAAGGTTTCTCAAGCTCAATGCCTCTTCCAGTCCTCTTGCCGGACCTTCCCACCTGGAAAAATTCATCTCATTTACCACAAAATCCGAGCCGGTAAAAAAAGTAGCTACTGCAATACCCAGTAAAAGAGTACCCAGTGCACCATTAATAAAAAGGAAAGCTTCGTATGTGCGTGTGCCTAAAAAATTAGAAGGTTTAGACCTGTATTCATAAGAAATCGCCTGAATAATAAAAGCAAACAAAATCAGCATCCATACCCAATAGGCGCCACCAAAACTTGTTGCATAAAACAATGGAAAAGATGCAAAAAACGCCCCTCCAAAAGTAACCAATGTTGTAAAAGTAAACTCCCATTTCCGTCCCAGGCTGTTCACCAGCATCCTTCTTTCCGTTTCATTTTTACCAAGCGTATATATCATTGTTTGACCACCTTGTACAAATAACAGAAATACAAGCAAGCTTCCCAGGAGGCTGATAATTGCCCACCAATATTGTTGTAATAGGATATAGGGTAAATTTTCAAACATATTAATGTCCTCCTTCTTTTGGTCCTATCTTAATTTGTTTCGTCATAATTTTTAACTCCGCAATTAACAATGCTGTAAAGATAAAAGCAAAAAGCCAAAATGTTATCTGAACGGCACTAGCGTCAATTTGCGAAACAGCTGCCACAGTGGGTAATATGTCCTGAATAGTCCATGGTTGTCTGCCAACCTCTGCAACTATCCAGCCCGAAACGGATGCAATATATACAAGAGGTATGGTGAGAACAGCCAGTCGTAAAAACCACTTTTTTTCCGTGATTTGCTTTCTGAAAAGGAAAAAGATGGAGAGGATAAAAAATAGAATAAAGTAAAATCCCAAAGCTACCATAATGTGGAAGCTATAAAAAGTAAGCGGAACATTAGGGATGATACTTTTCGGATCATTCAGGTAACCATATCCAAAATACTTAAAATTCTCCCTGAATACCGTTAAAGACTCTTCCATCTTAAGCTTGTCGTCTGTGTCCTTGGCCTGTTTATATTCACCTAAGGCAGCAATGGCCATACGCCCCATCCTAATTTTCTCTTCGGCCGAATGAGCAATTGAAACCTCTCCATTTTCATTGGCATATTCATATCCTCCTTCCACCAAATCTTTGACTCCGGGGACAAAGGCTTCGGTGTTTCTGTATCCAAGAAAAGAAAGAAGCTTTGGTATTTCAAACTTAAACACAAATTCATCTTTATCGTCATCGTATTGCTTACCCGGGGTAGGCATTCCTAAAACGATAAGTCCGGCACCTTCCTGTCCCTGGTATAATCCCTCCATTGCAGCCAGTTTCATTGGTTGCTTTTGTGCCACCTGGTAGGCCGAGCCATCACCTGTATACACCAAAAACAGACTGCTTATCAAGCCAAAAACCGCTGCAATTGCGATGCTTCTTTTTGCCATCAACTGCTCCCGCCCTTTTATTAGGAACCATGCACTCACGCCAATCACAAAAATAGAGGCCAGCACATACCCGCTTGTAATGGTATGCAAAAATTTATTGACAGCAACCGGGGAAAGGAATACTTCCCAAAAGTTTAACATCTCATTTCGTGCTGTATCCGGGTTAAAATGCATTCCAGCAGGAAACTGCATCCACCCGTTGGCAACCAATATCCACAAAGCGGATAAATTAGAGCCTACTGCAACCAACCAGGTACTAAGGAGATGAAACTTCTTGCTCACTTTATTCCATCCGAAGAACATCACCGCGATAAAGGTCGATTCAAGGAAGAATGCCATAATTCCTTCAATCGCAAGCGGGGCTCCAAAGATATCCCCAACAAACCAGGAATAGTTAGACCAGTTTGTCCCAAACTCGAATTCAAGAATCAAACCGGTGGCAACACCAATGGCAAAATTAATCCCAAAGAGCGTCATCCAGAATTTGGTAATTCGCTTCCATTCCGGATTCCCTGTCTTCACATAACGGGTTTCCATAAAAGCGATGATAAAAGATAGCCCCAGGGTTAGGGGCACAAAAAGCCAATGGTAAATTGCCGTAAGCGCAAATTGCGCCCTGGACCAATTGACCAGACTTAAGTCAAAATTCTCAATCATTATTGCTTGTATTTTTAGGAGTTGTTAATTGCTCGAGAACATAATTGCTGCGCTCCTCGTCTGTATCAAAATTCTTCTTCAGAATATTCGGAAAAAAGAAAAGCTTAAGAATAACAAACATGATAAACAGCTTAATGAGGATAATTACCCACAACTTTTTTCCCACAGTCATGCTTTTAAATCCCTCATAATAAAAGTAGAAGACACGTACGAAAATATTTTTCCTGCTCATATTCCCTCAATTCACTACTCAAATATACTAATTTTTGAAGATTCGCAGAAAAAGTCTTGATGACTGTCAGTAGAACCGGGGAAGTTTACCGGTATAACTGTACAAAGCCTTTCATCGGAGGCAATGATCCATCCAGTGCTTTTAGAATGTAAAAATAGGTGCCCTCCGACACATCCAAACCCGAGGCATTTCTGCCATTCCAAACAATAACAGGAGCTTCGGATTTATAAACCAATATTCCTGTACGGCTAAAAATGCTAATTTCAAAGGGAGTTATACCATCATACCTGACAATAAAATAATCATTCTGATTGTCACCATTTGGGGTAAACACATTAGGAATTTCCAGGGCTACATTAAGGTTTATTGTTTGGGGACCGCTGGTATATGTAACTCCAGAAGAACGTTCTTCAACGGTGAATGTAATTGTTTTTTCCCCGGGGGAATCATACCGGTACCAAATTTGGGGTAAGGTGTCGGTAAAAACTTCTCCATCAAAATTCCAGGTGAAAATATAATTATCCGTATCCGAATTTTCAAAATAGCTTGTATCTCCTGCATTTACAGCATACCCAAAGCATCTTGCTTCCAGAACCGAGATAAGATTGGTATCTACCCGGAATCCCACTTCATCAAATTGGGCATAACTGTGAAGGGAAAAAACTAAAGATATCAGAATTAATAAAAGTACGTTCTTTTTCATTCAGCGCATTTTATTCACGTAAATATATAAAATACATCGGGTATTCCTTAAATTTTTTCTTTTATTTTTCAACCGATACCCTTGAGTTGTTAACTTTTCCCTGTTTTTATTCTTCCTAAATCTTTTTATTGCTGATATTTGACCTGCATTAAACCCTTCCATTCGAAAGACATCTAACGAGAACTCTCTAAACAATGGGGTAAGGGAAATTAATCTTTAATTGCATTTATTATGTTTCAGTCTCATTTGGGTGAATTTGCAGCCCTTTTAACTGCAGTATTTTGGACAGTTACAGCCATCGCCTTTGAATCGGCCAGCAGAAAAGTAGGTTCATTATCGGTAAACCTCTTGCGTTTGTTTATGGCATTTATCTTCTTGTCGATCTTTAGTTTGGTAACCCGTGGACACCTTTTCCCTGCGGATGCCGGCTCGCATCAATGGATCTGGCTTACCCTCAGCGGTATTGTAGGATTTACAATTGGAGACCTGCTATTGTTTGAGTCCTACGTGGTTATCGGTTCACGAATTGCCATGCTAATCATGTCTCTAACCCCTCCAATCACTGCATTTATCGGATGGTTAATTCTTGGCGAAACATTGACATTGCAAAACCTTGCCGGGATGCTCCTAACACTTACAGGAATTATTATGGTTGTGCTGCAAAGAAAAACGCCATCCCTGGGAAAAGAAAAATCCAGGGGACTCAAACTACGCTTCAACTATCCCATTTATGGGTTGTTACTTGCATTTGGTGGAGCAATTGGCCAGGGCACAGGTCTTGTACTTAGTAAATTTGGAATGCAGGATTACAATGCTTTTGCAGCTACACAAATCAGGGTGCTTGCCGGTATAGTAGGATTCTCCATCGTATTTGTATTCCTAAAAAGATGGAAGCGGGTATTCCATGCTGCCAAAAACAAAAAAGCCATGTCCCGTTTATCCATAGGTGCTTTCTTCGGACCTTTTCTGGGGGTTTCCTTTTCTCTTTTAGCAGTAAGGTATACAACTACCGGTGTGGCTTCAACCATCATGGCCATTGTACCTGTGCTTATTATTCCTCCTGCCGTATTATTCTTTAAGGAAAGACTCACAGTACGAGAAGTAATTGGTTCCTTTATAGCGGTTGGCGGTGTAGCTCTTTTCTTTTTATAAAAGGATTTTCCTAACTTCGCATTAAAATCCGAAGAAATGAAAAACCTTATAAGATTGCTGTTTATTGCAGTTATTACCGCATCATGCTCCAGTACCGTTCAACTTGAAAATACGGCTGATGCTTCTGCGGAAGATCTGCTAAGAAATCCATTTGCTATTCCCGAAAACAGTAAACATTTTAAAGAAGCCTACCCAAACCTCAATAACAAAAAATACCTGCGGAAAAATGATCATTATCCGGAAAAAACAGATACGATTTACAAGTTTTCATCCAATAAATCAGCCGTAATATTCTATAAATCATTTACCGGGAAAGAGTTTTTATTATCAGCAAAAATTGAAGACAACAAAGTTCCATTACTTTATAACATTCAGCCTGGCGTTTCTAAAACCGCTCTGATAAAAGCCCTGAAAGAAATTGATGAGATTCCCGGCGATACTCTATTTCTGAGGGATCCGGGCATGTTAATTAAATTTTGTTTTGATAAAAAAGAGAAGTTGAAAACAATAGAAATTGACAACTATTTTGATTAAGGAAGCTCTGCAATGACAGTCTTATTGCCCCTAACTTCCTGCCCCAGCTCAACGCCAATTTTACTTCCTAAGGGCAGAAAAACATCAACACGAGAACCAAACTTGATGAAACCAAGTTCTTCCCCCTGCTGCACTTCTTTACCGGGGGTTGCATAAGAAACAATCCTACGGGCCACGGCACCGGCTATTTGACGAATCATCAAAGGTGTTTTGCTTTTGACTTCTTCCACTACCACACTTGTTCGTTCGTTATCGGTG
>CAYVSF010000182.1:0-6383 GCA_964453775.1 uncultured Bacteroidales bacterium | reverse complement strand
CAAATACCACGTAGTTTAATAAAGACCCAACGAACATCGGTTTTATTACTTTTTTTATAGGAAACAAAGCCCTAGTTGAAATACCTGTGGTGGAAAAAACCATAGTGATTGCCAAAATCCAAATCGTTAAGGGCTTTACGTAGGTTGCATAATCCCCGGCCAGCATCCCCATGATAACGGCAAAAATCAGAATAAAATTACGGTTGAGAAAAAACTTTTCAAAAAAATTTAAAATTAACATAATGTTTATTATACCCTTATTAAATTTTAACTAAAACTGCTGGAAAATAGTAAAATGATTGTACCTTTGAAAAAAAATAATGCATTCATGTCGGGCAAAATATATATGATCCCAAATACACTTGGGAACTCAGAAATAAACAGGGTATTACCTGAATACAACCGGAATGTAATTAATTCCATCCGCTTCTACATAGTAGAAAACATCAAAACTGCAAGAAGGTTTTTAATAAAGGCAGGTATTCAAACTGCCATTGATGATCTTCACTTCTTTATACTAAACAAACATACTGATCCAAAGGATTTTAGCGACTTCCTACAACCTGCCTTAGAGGGCGAAAATATGGGAATCATTTCAGAGGCAGGTGTGCCTGGTGTTGCCGATCCGGGAGCAGAAGTTGTAAAAATCGCACATCAGAAAAAAATAGAAGTTATCCCACTGATTGGTCCTTCCAGTATCGTTTTAGCCTTAATGGCTTCCGGCATGAATGGTCAGGAATTCACGTTCCACGGTTATCTTCCTATAAAATCGCAGCAAAGAATAAAAAAAATGAAAGATCTGGAAAACATGTCCGCTAAGAACGGAACATGTCATATTTTTATTGAAGCGCCTTATCGCAATAATAAACTCATGGAGGATATTATTAAGACCTGCAATCAGGAAACAAAGCTATGCATTGCTGCAGATTTAACTTTGGAAAATGAATTTATTCAAACACGCGCCATTAAAGAATGGAGGGGGCATCTGCCCAATCTTCATAAGCGACCGGCAATTTTTTTAGTACAAGCCTGAAAGCAGTTAATGAATGCAATCCTCCAGGATTATTGAAGCATTCGGACCTTCATTAAATAAAAGATCGATAATACTCAAATTGGGGATAAAGCCGTGCTTTTGATCAAATACCTGCGGATATTCAACTGGTTTAAAGTGGGAGTCTTCACTCCTTCGTTTCTTTTTAGGATGGAAGACATCCCTGTAATCAAAAATATTTTCTCCCGCCTGGATGAAGTGATCGGATAACTCAACCTGGCAATCAATCTCCAAAAAATCAAGGATCATAGCTTCCAAATCCATATTAAAATCGATAAGGAATTTATATTTCTTCTCATAAAAGGGCAAAAAATCATCCCTGTAAAACTCAAAAAAAGGGGAAGACTGATAAGCCGATTCAATTCCTTTCCAATGCATTTTTCGCCAGTTGGTATCGTAATCGATCAAAATGTTCCTGGTATAAACCTTAGGTCTGTCTTTCTTGATGGGAACGGATAGCGGAAGCAAACCATTTGCGCCATAAATATTGCATCGATTACGATAGGATTGCTTCCCATAATGATCATACACTTCCACGATACAGTGATTGAACTGCATTAGTTTCGCGTAATGCCTAATCGGGCCAAGATAGCTTGTATTTAAACAAACAGTAGGTTCCTTGTGCATGTTAACCGGAAAACTTCAATACAAATGTTTTAATGAATTACTGAGAATACCCTGTCCCAGCGAACCTTGCCGAGGAATCGCTTATCCTTATCCAAAGAAAGCCAGATAAATACAGCCTTACCCACGACATGATCTTCAGGAACAAATCCCCAGTATCTGCTGTCAGCGGAATTATGACGGTTATCTCCCATCATAAAGTAATAATTCATCTTGAAGGTATAATTATCGGCCTTTTCACCGTTAATATAAATAACATCATCTTTTACCTCCAAAAGGTTCTGCTCATATGTTTCGATGATTCTTTTATACAACGGCAGCGTATGCATAGTCAGCTGAACCGTCTTCCCCTTTTCCGGAATATAAAGCGGTCCGAAATTATCCTCTGTCCATGCATAGTCGCTATCGAATGGAAATATGGATGCATTTGAAATGTTTGCATTCTTATTTTCATACTTGGTCACACCTGTGACATTCGGCATCTGTTTTATCCTCTTCAAAGTTTCTTTCGTCAACGGCAATTCGTAAGTCGAATTAGAGGCGATATAATTTCTATCGTCAATAGCGATATTAAAACGCTCAAAATGCCTTGGGTTTATGCGTGTACCATTGGTCTTTACAAAATAATCATATTGCATTTCTTCAAAATGTGGTTGCTCGCTGCCATTAATATACACCTGGCCGTTTTCAATACGAAGCGAATCTCCAGGTATGGCGACACATCGTTTAATATAATTTTCCCGCTTATCAACAGGTCTTACGGTAATGTTAAACTGGTCCCAAATATATTGACGGGCATTGTTTTCATAAATTTTAAAATTACGTATTGGATTTCCCATCTGAATATCCCTTCGCTTTAGATCTTCAGCAATTTGTCTTTTAATCGAATAGTAATCGGTTTCTTGCATTTCCAGGACGACAGTATCCCCCGCGGGAAAATTAAAAACAACAATATCATTCCGTTTTATATCACCAAAACCGGCGATTCTTTTATAAGGTTTCTTAATCCACTCGACATAAGATTTTGTATCTTTTGTAAGAGGAAGCGTATGATGCGCGAAAGGGAAAGATATTGGCGTATTGGGCATCTTTGGACCATAGCTCACCTTACTAACAAAAAGATAATCACCTACCAGCAAAGTCTTTTCCATGGATGATGTCGGAATGGTATATGCCTCAATTAGAAACATTCTGATTAAAGTAGCAGCAATTACAGCAAATATAAGGGCATCAACCCATTCAATCAGCGAACTGTGTTGCCCCTTTTCTACATCCCGTTTCTTCCAGAAGGTCCAGTTCACTTTTTTGGTAATGTACATATCAAAAATGATAATCAACCCAAAAAGGAACCAGTAATTTTTCATCCAGATTACCCAGAGTAAATAGATAATAGTAACAATGGAAAGTTTAAAATACCTGTTGCGTAGTAAGTCTTTAATTGTCATCGCTTTATTTATTAATTAGCCAATGGAAAGCACATCTTCCATGGTGTAAACACCTTTTTTATTTGTTATAAACTCAGCAGCCAGAACCGCTCCAAGAGCAAATCCCTTCCGGCTTTTCGCTTCGTGTTTTATATGTATTTTATCAAATTCTGATTCATAAGTAATTTCATGGATTCCGGGAACATCTCCAATGCGTTCAGAGAGAACAGGAATGGCATCATCATCAGTGGGTTGTTTTACCCATTTCTGTTTTCTATCAAGATGCGTTAACAAGTCTTCAGCCAGGGTAATAGCGGTACCACTTGGAGCATCCAACTTCTTTGTATGATGAATTTCTTTAAGTCGCACATCATAACCCGGGTAATTATTCATTAATTGAGCCAGTTGCCGGCTCAAATAAAAAAACAAATTCACGCCCAAACTAAAATTCGAAGCGTAAATGAAAGCCGAATCATTCGCCTTACAAATAGTTTCTGCCTCTGAACGTTTATCCAACCATCCAGTTGTTCCAGAGACTACAGGTACACCAGCTTTAAAGCACGCAATGATATTAGCAAAAGCTGCATCGGGGTTAGAAAACTCAATGGCCACATCGGCTTTAGCAATAGCGTCCGAAGTAAAATCCTTAATATTGTCCTCATTAATCGTTAAAACAACCTCGTGATTTCTCTGCAACAGAATTTCTTCAATTTGCTTTCCCATTCTTCCATAGCCCAGAATAGCAACTTTCATATGGTTTATTTGTTTGATTTCTTTTTGAATAACTTCGGCAATAAGTGAATATCAAATTACCGGCAAGATAGCAATTACGACTCGAAATTAATATTTAAAATAGTTTAAAAAAAGTTAATTACAAAATAAAAAGGGGAAGCCGAAGCGTCCCCTTTATGTAATATACGTTGATTAATATGTTTATTTCACTTTTTTAACAACAGCAGCGAATGCTTTAGGATGGTTCATTGCCAAATCGGCAAGAACTTTTCTGCTAAGGGTAATTTTCTTTTTATGCAGTTTACCCATAAACTCACTATACGACATTCCATGCTGACGTGTTCCTGCGTTGATACGCTGGATCCAAAGTGCACGAAAACTTCTCTTTTTGTTTCTACGGTCTCTATATGCGTACGTTAAACCTTTTTCTACTGCGTTCTTCGCAACAGTGTACACATTTTTACGCGCGCCAAAATACCCTTTGGCCTGCTTGATAACTTTTTTTCTGCGTCTGCGTGATGCTACAGAATTAGCTGATCTTGGCATAATTTTTCAATTTTTGGATAATTAGCGGTCTGACAATTGTCAAACACTTATCGGGCTATATCATCCTGGTTAATACAATAATTAATAATAAACGATTACTTCATTGCCAGTAATAACTTGGCACTCTTTTCATCTGATTTACTTACCTGTCCAAAATAACGAAGATTTCTTTTTCTCTTTTTTGATTTCTTCGTCAGGATGTGACTTTTGTAAGCGTGCTTTCTCTTAATCTTCCCTGATCCGGTTAAGCTATAACGCTTTTTTGCTCCCGGATTTGTCTTCATCTTAGGCATTTTAACTAATTTTTGGTTCGCGTATATTACTTATTTACTCTTTTTAACGTTTTTCGGAGAGATAAACATGATCATGCGCTTTCCCTCTAACTTAGGCATCTGCTCTACCTTTCCATACTCTTCTAAATCCTGTGCAAGACGCAACAATAAAATCTCTCCCTTCTCCTTAAACAAGATGGAACGTCCTTTAAAGAAAACAAAAGCTTTCACTTTGGCGCCATCCTCCAGAAATTTTTGTGCATGCTTCAATTTAAAATTGTAATCATGATCGTCTGTATTTGGCCCAAATCGAATTTCTTTCAAAACCACTTTCGTGGATTTGGCCTTCATCTCCTTTTGTTTCTTTTTCTGCTGATACAGGAACTTATTGTAATCGATCACCTTACAAACAGGTGGATCTGCCTTTGGTGAAATCTCCACCAAATCAAGTTCAAGTTCATCTGCAATTCGTATTGCTTCTTCAATTGGGTAAATGTCCGGGTTTTCTACATTTTCACCAACTACACGCACAAACTTGGAGCGAATTTGGTTATTGATTCGAAAACTCGGTTGATCTTTTCTTTTGTATGATCTCGGTCTAGCTATGTCTCTGCCCTCCTTTATTTTAGTTCAACTTAAATATATCTTTATTGTAAATTCGTTTTTGTTTGCTTATCCACTTCTTCCTGAATCATTTTCGCAAACTCTTCCAGTTTAAAGGCCCCTTTATCGCCTTCTCCCTGAACACGCACCGAAACAGTTCCACTCTCCATTTCTTTCTCACCAACAATCAGCATGTAAGGTATACGTTTTAACTCATTATCACGTATCTTCCTCCCTACCTTTTCATTACGGTCGTCAATCAAAGTGCGAATATCGTAATTATTTAGCAAATTCAAAACTTTTTTCCCATAATCATTATATTTTTCACTTACAGGCAAAACAACTGCCTGATCCGGAGCAAGCCATAAAGGAAACTTTCCGGCTGTATGTTCAATAAGCACAGCCACGAAACGTTCCATAGAGCCAAATGGAGCCCTGTGAATCATTACGGGTCGGTGTTTTTCATTGTCCGAACCCACGTATTCCAGCTCAAATCGCTCGGGAAGATTGTAGTCAACCTGTATGGTTCCCAATTGCCATTCGCGCCCAAGAGCATCTTTTACCATAAAGTCGAGCTTCGGACCATAGAATGCAGCTTCTCCATACTCCACCTTATAATTCAAGCCCTTCTCTTCTACAGCTTCCATAATGGCTGTTTCGGCCTTTTCCCAGTTATCATCACTCCCAATATATTTTGAATGATCTTCTCTATCCCGCAGGGAAACCTGGGCTACGTAATTATCAAATTCAAGAGCTCTAAAAATGATAAAAATAATATCCATCACTTTTTTAAACTCATCCTTCAATTGATCCGGACGACAGAAAATATGCGCATCATCTTGCGTAAAACCTCTCACACGAGTTAGACCGTGCAATTCACCACTCTGCTCATAGCGATAAACAGTTCCAAATTCGGCATATCTAACCGGCAAGTCTTTGTAAGAATGCGGGCTATGTTTGTATATTTCACAATGATGCGGACAGTTCATGGGTTTTAACAAAAACTCTTCACCTTCTGCAGGGGTATTTATTGGTTTGAAGGAATCTTCTCCATATTTTGCATAATGGCCAGAAGTTTCATAAAGCTCTTTTTGTCCGATATGCGGAGAAATGACCTGGTCATATCCATAA
>CAYVSF010000181.1:0-6392 GCA_964453775.1 uncultured Bacteroidales bacterium | reverse complement strand
ATCAATTTATACAAATCATCCGGGTTTATAGGCTTTGAAATATAGTCATCGCATCCGGCCTCCATTGCTTTCTCATGATCGCTGTCCATGGCATAAGCTGTTTGAACAATAAGTGGCAGGTCCGGTCTCATTTTTTTTATTTCCCGGGTAGCCACATAACCGTCTTTTACAGGCATTTTAATATCCATTAAAATCAACTGGATGTCTTTATTCTTTTCAACCATATCAATAGCTGTCTGTCCATTTTCAGCATAAAAAACATGACAATTATAGCGCTCCAGAAGTTCTTTTAAATAAAGACGACTGGTTTCATCGTCTTCCACCAAGAGTATGGTAATTTCCTTATCGAAAAGAGATTCATAGTTTTCTAAATTATTATGCTGATTTTTCAAGGAAGCAGCATGGTAAGGAATTGTAAAATAGAACAAGCTGCCCTCACTGGTTTTTGATTCAAACCCAATTTCTCCTCCCAACATTTCGACGAATGCCTTAGAAATACTTAAACCAAGCCCGGTTCCTTCATAAGGACTGGTTCCACTTTCCACCACCTGCCGAAAACGTTCAAAAATAAGGTCCTTTTTACTTTCTATAATTCCAATTCCGGTATCGCTCACGTAAAAATACAAATATCTTCCCCTTCTCTCATAACCGATCTGTATTTTCCCCTCATCGGTAAATTTTATGGCATTTTTAATCAAATTGGTAAGGACCTGGCTTAATTTGGTTTTATCCGATTGTATACTATTCTCTTGATCAGCGAGACCTAAATGTAAGGAGGCCTGCAAGCCTTTTTTATCAAATTCGGGCTGAAAGAAAGCAACCAGGCTTTCCATTAAAGAATTTAAACTAAATATCTCCATACTCACTTCTGCCTGGCCTGCTTCAATCTTAGAAATATCAATTAGATCATTAACAATATTGAGCATTCGTTGTCCACTTTGTTGAATAACATCAATATATCTAAGCATTTTAGGGTCTTCAAGACCAGAAGTTCTCAAAAGATCAGCAAAGCCTAAAATACCATTCATGGGAGTACGAATCTCATGACTCATATTGGCCAAAAAGGCAGATTTAAGCCGGTCGGATTCTTCGGCTTTATCCTTTGCTATTTTTAGCATCTCAGCTTGCTGTTTTAATTTCTCGTTTAAGTGGCGTAAATCTTCATTTGAAACTTTTAATTCCTCCTCAGCCACCATAAGTTCCTGATTTTGTTCAGCAATACGCTGTTCGGCTTTTTTCCGTTCGGAGACATCCCTGATATAAGCCTGTAAGCGACCATCCCCTACCTTTCGGGTATTCATCTCAATTGTAATCGTATTTCCATCTTTCCTTCGCAGGTTCCGCTCGCTCAAAACAGCTTCACCAGTAAGCACCAGGTCATATCGTAAAGGTTTATCATTTAACACATCATCAGGAAAAAGCATTTTAATATTTGAACCAATGAGTTCATCCTTTTTATATCCTGAAATTCTACAAATACTTTTATTTGCGTTAACAATAACTCCTTTCACATTACCAATCAAAATACCATCGGCGGCTTGTTCGAACAGTGATCTATAACGTTCTTCACTTCTCTCCAGTGCTATTTTAGCTTCTTTCGATTCGGTGATATCCCTGACAATAGCTATGGTTTGATTTTCATCCAGATACACCATTCTAGTATCATACTGTTTTTCTTTCCCTCCTATCTCGAGGCTGTAATGATATTCATGAACAGATTTGGTTGTCAGCACTTTATTGATATTTCTATATGTAATCTCTGCAATATGATCGGGCAATACATCTTCAACTTTTTTATTCAGAAAAACCGTAGGATCAGTATATAAATTATCTTTCTTCTCGGCATGAAAATCAACAATATATCCTTCTTTATCAAAAACAAACATCATATCAGGAATGGCAGAAAGTAAGCTGTTGCTCTTGGCTGCATTTTTTTCAGCCCTGTTTTTTGCTATTTTCAGTTCCTTTTCCGCTTTTTTTCTATCCGTAATATCTTCAACCAACCCCATTCCAGAACTTATTCTCCCATCTTTATCTTTAATCCCTCTAAAAAGTATTCGAACAAAGGTTGATTTATCTGCCGTTACAGAAGTATAAACATCCTCATAATACCCTTCTCCATCTTTAAGCGATTTGGCTACCTGCTTCATGATTTTTTGATCATTCAACTGTGTAAGCATATTCAAACCCACCAAAACCTTCTTTGAAGATCCAATGATCTGAACAAAGTAATCATTACAATCGGTAATAATGCCCTTCTTATCATAATGAAGTACACCCAGCGGAGAATAGTAAAAAATATTTCTATAGCGCGTTTCGCTTTCCTTAAGTGCATTGATGGCTTGGGTCTGCTCTGTCACATCACGAATGATACCCTGAATGCCTGTAATCTTTATGCCTCTTTTAATAAGGGTTACAACCGCTTCACCTGTGCGAATAATCCCTTTTTTATCCTGCCAATGGAAAATTATGGGTCTCTTTGAAAAAAAACCACTTATAACTTTTGTAAATAATTTTCTATAGCTTTCTACTTTATCGGGGAGTAATGTGGGAATGTCCAAAAAATGCTTTGAAATGAAATCCTCTTTTCTATATCCGGTAAGGTTAACAAATCCATCATTCACCTGTCTAATAACTCCTTTTAAGTCTAGAACAATGATACCATCAGGTGATAGTTCTACAATGCTTTTGAAATCTTTCTCCAGTTCCTTTAATCGCTCTTCGGTTTCCTTCTTTTCTGTTATATCTCTTATTGCAGTAACTCTAATCCTGCGACCTTTATGGTAAGCCATACGGGCTTGTATTTCACAATCAAACGTGCTCCCATCTTTTCTTATAGCTACTGCTTCATAAGGCTTTTCATACCCTTCTTTCATTTTTTGATCTACCTCCTGCCTGTAATCCGGATGAAAAAATTCACTCCCACGCATTCCAACAACTTCTTCTAAAAGGTACCCAAACAGGATAGAAGCTGTCTTGTTCTGATTTACACAAACTTCATTTTCAAAAATAAACACTGCTTCGAAGCTTGCATCTGCAAGTTGTTGGTACCTTTCCTCGCTTTCCTGAAGCTTTTGTTTTAGTCGTTGCATATCTTTATGTCGACGTGCAAAAAGGATGACCTCTTCTACTTTCCCATTTTCCTTTTGAATAGGGAAAGCTATCATATCCGAGCTTTTTCCTTTATGTTGATATTGAAAAATCTGAAGGTTCCCAGCAAAAGCCTCTTTTATTTTCTCAAGCAGCTTCGGAGCTTTTTTAAGATAGACAGAAACATAATCTTCTCCAAAAAGATCATTGCAATTGTACTTTTCAAGTATGGGATGAGCGCCACAGGAAAATTGAAATGTTTTATTCAAGTCAATAATTTCTAGATATACAGGAGGAAGTAGAGCGAGAATATTTTGTATCTCTTTTTCACCCAACTCTTTTTTATCAGCACTCAGCAGTTTTAAAAAAGCATCAATCTGATTGCTTATTTCTTCTAAATCGGCCTTAATAAAAGAATCTTTAATAGCATCACAGTCTCTAAAAATTTGGAGATAGTCCTTTTGTCGTTTAATTAATTGATATAATTCTTCCTGCTTCATATTACCATGTTTCTGCTATAAATTTACAAAAGTTGCTGCAAAAATCTGCTTTTCAGGTAAAAACAATGAATTTTTCTCATGATATTTTTAATACAACAGATTAAAAACTCCCTGTATTATTCTGATAAAATTATGGGAAAGAAGCTGCATTCATCAAAAAAACATTATTTTGCAAAAAAAAAGTTCAATGGATCCTATTTGGCTGAGTATTGCATTTGTCTTTGGACTTGCTGCGCGTTTTTTAAAACTTCCCCCGCTTGTAGGGTATCTACTGGCCGGCTTTATTCTAAACGCCATGGGGGCCACTGCCGGAGAATTTGTGAAAACAGTTTCCGATTTGGGCGTTACCCTTCTCCTATTCACCATTGGTCTAAAACTTCGATTTAAAAGCTTATTAAAACCGGAAATATATGGCGGTGCAAGCATTCATCTTCTGGTGATGACCCTTTTGTTAAGCCTGGGAATATTTATCATTGGCTTTTTAGGATTTCCAATTATTAAAAATCTTCAACCTAAGCTCATTATACTTATTGCATTTGCACTTAGCTTCTCCAGTACTGTTTTTGCCGTAAAAGTATTGGAAGAAAAAGGTGAGTTGCAGTCTGTACATGGGAATACGGCCATAGGAGTCCTTATTATTCAGGATTTATTTGCAGTGTTGTTTCTTGTTTTTGCAGCTGGAAAAGTTCCATCACCCTGGGCCCTTACCCTCCCTGTAATACTTATTGCCTTAAGGCCGCTATTGATTTGGATCCTGAACCGAATTGGACATGGTGAATTACTGATTTTATACGGTTTCTTCCTGGCGCTCATTGTTGGGGCAGAATTGTTCAATTATATGGGACTTAAAGCAGATCTTGGGGCACTTGTGGTGGGAATGATATTAGCGAATCAGAAAAAAGCCAAAGAAATGGCTGAATCACTGATGCAATTTAAAGATTTCTTCCTTATTGGATTTTTCTTGTCCATAGGTTTATCCGGGCAACCAAACCTTGAAATTCTTATTATTGCCTTTCTGCTTGCACTGCTTATTAACTTAAAAGTTCTCATGTATTTAATCACTTTCTTAAGATTTCACATGCGAGCAAGAACAGCTGTATTCTCTTCACTTGCATTGGCTAACTACAGTGAATTTGGCCTAATTGTAATTTCCATTGGCGTATCTTTAAACTGGCTTCCGGGAAGCTGGTTAATTACAGTTGCCATTGCGCTTTCCATTTCATTTGTTATCTCCTCTCCGTTAAACAGCAATGCCCACCGGATATATGAGAAAATTAAAGATATCATGCACCGTTACGAACTGCATGGAAGGCTGGTTTATGATCGGGCTTTTGATATCGGGGATGCTGAAATCCTCATATTTGGCATGGGCAGGTTGGGTAAATCCACCTATGATCAGCTTAAAATGAAGTATGGGAGAAAAGTTCTGGGCCTGGATTACAATATGGATGTGGTTAATAAAAATAAAAAAGATGGCAGACGTGTCATTCACGACGATGCAACCGATGTGGAATTTTGGGAAAAAATCCGGCATACGCGTTTACAAACCCACCAGGTGAAGATGATTATGCTTTGCATGGACGACTTTAAATCGAATCTGTATGCAGCAGAACGGCTACAAGCCATCAATTTTGACGGCTTCATTGCAGCTACAGCAAAACATGAAGATGAAATGGCAGCGCTTCAAAAGAAGGGTGTAAATGCTGCTTTTGACCTCTACAGCGAAGCCGGAATTGGTATGGCGGATCATGCCTGTCAAAAAGCAACCAACCTAGAGTAATTTTTAAATACGAACACCAATTACAATAATATCATCCAACTGCTCAAACTCGCCTTTCCAGTCATCTATGGTTTTGCTTAACAATTGCTTTTGATTTTCCATTGGCTCCTCATGGATTCTCAACAACAATTCTTTAAAATTCCGGGTTTTAAACTTATCTCCTCTGCTTCCACCGAATTGATCCTGAAACCCATCTGAAAAAATGTAAAAGACATCGCCTTTTTGAATATCAATTTCATGATTGGTAAAAGACTCTTTCTCTTTGATATAAATACCAATTGGCATCCTATCAGCTTTATATTGTATCAGTTCTTTATTACGAATAAGATAAAGTGGATTATAAGCACCGGCAAACTGCAATTTCATATTCTTTTCGTCAATAATGCACAATGCGATATCCATTCCATCTTTAGCTTCTCCTTCCTTGCCGGTTTGTGAAAGAGTCTTCTTAACATCTTCCCTCAGCTGATTTAAAATAACATTGGCAGAGGTAATTTCATGTTTATTCACAATTTCGTTAAGGAATGAAACGCCCAGCATACTCATAAACGCACCCGGAACTCCATGACCGGTACAATCAGCAGCAATTACAACCGTATAATGATCTTTCTTGGTCATCCAGTAGAAATCTCCACTTACGATATCTCTGGGTCTGAAAAAGATAAAGTACTCGGGTAATATATCCTCAGCCAACTTGTCTGACGGCAACACTGCGGTCTGTATTCTGCTGGCATATTCTATGGAATCCGTAATGCTCTTATTTTTTTCCGATATTTCATCCCGCTGCCGTTCAATCTCTTCTTTTTGCTTCACGACTTCTTCTGTTCGTTCTGCCACGATACGCTCCAATCTTATTTTTTCCTGCTCCAAACGACGTGTATAAAGTTTAACAATAACAATGATCAGCAGGATACCCAAAATAAAATACAAGGTATAAGCAAGCAAGGTCCTATACCATGGTGGTTTTATGTAAAATTCAAAATTAGATATCTCACTTTCCTGTCCATAAATATTTTTTGCTT
>CAYVSF010000180.1:0-6397 GCA_964453775.1 uncultured Bacteroidales bacterium | reverse complement strand
TATCTGTTCCTTCCGGTGCTTTTTCAAGTTCCTCATCTGTTAGTAAGAAAGGACGAATAACTGCATGAGGGCAAACATAAGCACACTGGTTACATTGAATACAATTATCGGCTATCCACTCAGGTACAGTAACAGCAATACCTCTTTTTTCGTATTGTGTTGTACCTGCAGGGAATGTTCCATCTTCGCGACCAGCAAATGCACTTACCGGAAGATCGTCTCCCTTTTGCGCATTGATGGGTTCTACTACGTTTTTAATAAACGCTGGAACATTAGTGTCATCTTCTTTTTTCTCTTCAACTTTAATATTAGCCCATTCGGCAGGTACATCCACCTCAACAAGATCAGCCCCGCGCTCAACTGCTGCATGGTTCATATTTACAACATCTTCTCCTTTGCGTCCGAATGTCTTAACAATGGCCTTTTTCATCTCTTCCACTGCCTTCTCATAAGGAATCACATTGGAAAGCTTAAAGAAAGCAGACTGCATGATGGTATTGGTGCGATTTCCCAAACCAATTTCTTCTGCAATCTCTGTCGCATTAATAATATATACTTTTACTTTCTTTTCTGCCAATTGCTTCTTCATCGCATCGGGGAGGCGTTTTTTTGTTTCTTCAGCATCCCAGATACTATTAATCAGGAAGATACCACCTTCTTTAATACCTTTAAGCATATCGTATTTATCCAGATAGGCAGGTACGTGACAAGCTACAAAATCGGGCGTACCAACAAGGTAAGGTGAACGGATGGGGTGATCTCCAAAACGAAGATGGGATACGGTTACACCACCTGATTTCTTGGAGTCATAGGCAAAATATGCTTGTGCATATTTATCGGTAGATTCTCCAATAATCTTAATGGAGTTTTTATTAGCACCTACTGTACCGTCCGAACCTATTCCATAGAATTTACCTTCAAATGTACCTTCAGGTACAACAGAAATTTCTGGTAATAATGGAAGTGAGGTAAAACGAACATCATCAACAATACCTACGGTAAAATGATTCTTTGGCTCGGGGAGTTCAAGGTTATCATATACAGAAACAATCTGTGCCGGGGTGGTATCTTTAGAGCTTAAGCCATAGCGACCACCAACAATTTCTGGTGCATTCTCTTTACCATAAAACAGATCACGTACATCCAGGTAAAGTGGTTCACCTGTGGCGCCATGTTCTTTTGTACGATCCAAAACAGCAATGCGTTTTACTGATTTTGGAAGCACTTTCATTAAATATTTTTCAGAGAATGGACGATACAAATGAACTGTAATCAGTCCTACTTTTTCTCCCTTTGCTAATTTATGGTCAACGACCTCTTTAATTGTAGAAGTTACAGAACCCATAGCAACGATAACATTCTCAGCATCTTCTGCCCCGTAGTATGTAAAAGGATGGTATTCTCTACCTGTTAATTTTGTAATTTCCTTCATATACTCTTCCACCTCGTCGGCTATTGGATCATAAAATTTACTTGCAGCCTCACGTGCCTGGAAGTAGATATCCGGATTCTGCGCTGTTCCACGGGTAACCGGGTGTTCCGGATTAAGTGCATTATCACGGAAAGCTTGCAGGGCCTTTTGGTCAATCATACCGGCCAGATCTTCATTCTCAAAATACTCTACTTTTTGGATTTCATGAGAAGTACGGAATCCATCAAAGAAATGAAGGAAAGGAATTCTGGTTTTAATAGAAGCAAGGTGGGCTACACCTGCAATATCCATAATTTCCTGTATACTTCCTGTAGCCAGCATAGCAAAGCCAGTTTGGCGTGCACTCATCACATCACTGTGATCTCCAAAAATGGATAATGCCTGAGCAGCAATACTTCTGGCGCTAACATGAAATACACCTGGAAGTAATTCTCCGGATATTTTATACATATTGGGGATCATCAGTAATAGTCCCTGTGAGGCTGTAAATGTAGACGTGAGCGCTCCTGACTGCAATGAACCGTGTACAGCTCCTGAGGCTCCGCCCTCTGACTGCATTTCGGTTACCTGTACTTCATCGCCAAAAATATTCTTACGTCCATGGGCTGCCCATTCATCAACATATTCCGCCATAGTTGAGGAAGGTGTAATCGGATAAATGGCTGCAACTTCGCTGAACATGTATGCAACATGCGCAGCGGCATAATTACCGTCGCAGGTTATAAACTTCTTTTTTTGTGACATTTTTTTCTCCTTAATTTATTTATTAAAAGACAATTATACCTTGAAATTCAGCAATACAAAAATATAACAAAAAATACAGACTTTAGCATATATAAAGGACATTTTACCCGCCGTATGCTTATCTATTTTGATTTCAAATAATCTTGTTACCAGCTGTAAATCAAGAAAAAAAGGCAGGTCTCATGCCTGCCTTTTCAATAATTATGTGCTCAAGAACATTTGTTTTTATTCGCTGTTCATAGAGATTAAAAACTCTTCATTGGATTGTGTTCTTATCATTTTATCTCTCAAGAATTCCATTGCTTCTGTGGAGTTCATATCTGTGAGATAATTTCTTAAAATCCATGTTCTATTGAGGAAGTCCTTATCAATGAGCAGTTCTTCCCTACGTGTGCTACTTGCAGTAATATCAACGGCAGGCCATACACGTTTATTCGCCAGCTTTCTGTCAAGCTGCAGTTCCATATTACCGGTACCTTTAAACTCCTCAAAAATAACATCATCCATTTTTGATCCTGTTTCTGTAAGGGCAGTAGCAAGTATGGTAAGCGATCCACCTTCTTCAATATTACGCGCTGCTCCGAAGAAACGCTTCGGTCGATGCAGGGCATTTGCATCTACACCACCAGAAAGCACTTTCCCCGATGCCGGTGAAACCGTATTAAAGGCTCTGGCCAAACGGGTAATGGAATCTAAAAGGATAACTACGTCATGTCCGCATTCCACCATTCTTTTTGCTTTTTCCAATACAATATTGGCTACACGTACATGGCGGTCGGCTGGCTCATCAAAAGTGGAAGAAATAACTTCTCCATTCACACTTCGGGCCATATCTGTAACTTCTTCGGGACGCTCATCAATGAGCAATACAATTAGATAAACCTCGGGGTGGTTATCAGCAATAGCATTTGCTACCTCCTTTAACAGCACCGTTTTACCTGTTTTCGGTTGTGCAACAATTAAGCCCCTTTGCCCTTTACCTATTGGAGAAAACATGTCAACAATACGTACTGATAATGTATCACTTTTATTGTTGGTGATTTTAAACTTCTCTTCCGGAAATAAAGGAGTTAGATAATCGAAGGGAACACGATCGCGGATAAAGTCAGGAACCCGACCGTTAATTTTTTCTACCTTAATTAAAGGAAAATATTTTTCTCCTTCTTTGGGCGGACGAATGGTTCCTTCTACTGTATCGCCGGTTTTAAGGCCAAACAGCTTTATCTGGGACTGACTCACATAGATATCATCAGGCGAGTTCAGATAGTTATATTCCGAAGAACGCAGGAAGCCATAACCGTCGGGCATTATTTCTAAAACCCCTGAATTACGAATAATTCCATCGAACTCAAAATTTTTATGCCCTTTGGGGTCTGATTTTTGATCCTGCGGATGTCTTTTTGGCCGGGGCTTGCCACTGTGTACATTGTGCTGTGGCTGTTGTGGTTGTGGCTGGGACGGTTGTTGCTGTTGCGGTTGTTGCTGGGGCTTTTGCTGTGGCCTTTGCTGTGGCCTTTGTTGTGGCTTTTGTTGTGGCTTTTGTTTATGCCCCTGATGCCTGCTTTTAGTTTCCTCCCGTTTGTCCGAGCTTTTTTCCTGTTTAACTTCTGAAGAAGGGATTACTTTTTCTACCTTTCTTTCCTGATTGGCTTGTTTCTCTTTCGTACTAATACGTCTGCGGCGAGGCTTGCCGGCACTGTCATCAGCCTTTGAGGCAGGCTTTTCAGCTGCTTTTTTACGGGTTGGCTTTTTATCCTCCTTTACCGTTTCAGTGGCGTTGATTGCCTGCTGATCGAGGATTTTATAAATAAGATCTTGTTTTCGCAACGACTCTACCTTCTTTATGTTTAGTTCTTTGGCAATGTCGCGCAAATCTGACACAAGTTTCTTATTCAATTCAAGAATGTCATACATACAATAATGGAAATTAATTAAGATTTATTTATTCAATTAGTTCACTTATATCCTAAGAAATGAGCTATAATTAGTAGGGGTTTGTAATTTAAACCGGGGAAATCATTTGCAATATTAAATATTTCCTAACAATAAGCAAAAATTAATAGACTTTTTTTATCGTTTATTCCTTTTTTCAAGAGTCAAATGCCCTTATTTGGAATTATTTTAAACTCCAGGATACGATCCAACCAGATCTTATAAAGCAACGCAAATAACGCTAAAACATAGAAATACTATGAAAATATCTCTTCGTTGAAAAACTCAAATTATTTAAATGAAAATTACCTGAAACATGATTTTTATCAGTATCTTTCCACTGATTTTGAAACTTAGATGATTAATTTTACGTAATCTTATAAGCAAATAAACACCCGAAAACCCCCATGAGACAGTTAAAAATCATCAAACAGGTAACGAATCGTGAGACTGCTTCTCTGGATAAGTATTTGCATGAAATTGGCAAAGTTGACCTGCTTACTGCAGAAGAGGAAGTAGAACTGGCAAGAAGAGTAAAGAAAGGTGATGGCCTTGCCCTGGAAAAACTTATCAAGGCCAACTTAAGGTTTGTTGTTTCTGTTTCCAAACAGTATCAGAATCAAGGCCTCAGCCTTCCTGACCTCATTAACGAAGGGAACCTTGGTTTAATAAAAGCAGCAAAACGATTCGATGAAACCCGCGGTTTTAAGTTTATCTCTTATGCCGTATGGTGGATCAGGCAATCTATCCTGCAAGCTCTGGCAGAGCAAGCCAGGATTGTGCGTTTACCCCTCAACAAAATTGGGTCTATCAATAAAATCAACAAGGCCCTTTCCGAGCTTGAGCAGCAATATGAAAGAGAACCTTCCATCGATGAAATCAGCAAAGCCATTGAGCTGGCTCCGGAGGACATCAAAGATGCACTTCGAAGCAGTGGCCGCCATGTTTCAATGGATGCCCCGCTTACCGATGGCGAAGAAGGAGACATGTATGAAGTCCTGCTAAGCAAAGATTCTCCCAGCCCCGATGGCGATCTAATTAATGACTCCCTGCGGAAGGAAATCGAAAGAGCACTTTCTTCACTTACGATTAGAGAGGCCAATATTATTAAGCTGTATTTTGGTCTAAATGGCAAACATCCCTATACACTGGAAGAAATTGGTGAAGAGTTCAACCTCACCCGGGAAAGAGTAAGGCAAATCAAGGAAAAAGCCATTAAAAGACTAAAACATACCACAAGAAGTAAGATTTTAAAGTCCTATCTTGGATAAAAAATGATACGACCTCATCGAAAAGCTGCCATCTATGGGCAGCTTTTGTTTTATGGCGCATTTTAAAGCATGATTTTTTTTACCTATTTTTGACCAAAATAGAACTATGGCACATTTAATATCTCCCTCGTTGCTTTCTGCAGATTTTGGAAATCTTCAGCAGGAAATTGAGATGCTTAATAAGAGCAAAGCAGATTGGCTGCACCTGGATATTATGGACGGCGTTTTCGTTCCCAACATCTCTTTTGGAATGCCCCTGGTTAAAACCATTAAGAAACATGCGCAAAAACCTTTGGATGTACATCTGATGATTGTTGATCCGGATAGATACATCCAAACCTTTAAAGAAAACGGCGCGGATATTTTAACTGTTCACATGGAAGCCTGCAACCATCTGCACAGAACTATCCAGGAAATTAAAAATGCAGGCATGCAAGCCGGCGTTTCCTTAAATCCACATACCCCGGTCAACAGTTTGGAAAATATTATTGAAGATTTGGACCTGGTACTAATCATGTCTGTGAATCCCGGGTTTGGAGGACAAAGCTTCATTCCCGCAGCGCTGAATAAAATCAAGCAAACCAAAGCATTAATTCGTTCGAAAAAATCGAAGGCTTTAATTGAAGTGGACGGTGGTGTGGATAACACCAATGCCAAAGAACTGCTAAATGCCGGGGCCGATGTACTGGTAGCTGGAAGCTATATCTTCAAAAGCAAAGACGTTCAAAAAACCATTACGGATCTTAAAAGTATCTAATGGCCAAGCACATAAGAAAGTCAGCGCTTTAAACGCTAACTTTCCTGTCTTATATTCTCCAGGATGCTTATTCTTTCCCTTCCAGGTATTTTTGTAGATAGCTGAACTTTTCTGTCAGCTTTCCATTCCCGGTAATCGTTGCCCGCTCTACAATCCCCTTATCGTCGTACCCAAATAAGGATGGAAAGACCTCGTCAATCAATGTTTCGCCGAAATCGGCAGAGGCATTCCTCGGCAATTCACCCGGCAGGTTATCTACAG
>CAYVSF010000179.1:0-6426 GCA_964453775.1 uncultured Bacteroidales bacterium | reverse complement strand
CCAGGGATGAGTGGGAGCATTTCCAGCACCGTATGTTTCAAGGACTATACCTTTTAGATTTGGAATATTAAGCATGCTGTTTACAAGATTTCTTGATATTCCCGGGAATATCTTTAATATTGCGACATTAGCGTTTAGCTGCTCGCAAATTTCGAGATTTTTTTTATGTGTATTATAGTGTATTGCACCCACATTGTATTTAATGGAAATTCCTGCTTCTGCAAGTAACGGATAATTTGGTGATTCAAAAGCATTGAAATGCTCAGCACTTGTTTTTGTAGTTCTGTTGCCTCTTAATAGTTTGTTCTCAAAAAAAATACAAACTTCCGGCACTAAGGCCTGATTGTTTCTTTGTGCTGCTGCAATTTCGACCGCCGAAATCAAATTTTCTTTTCCATCGGTTCGCAAGGTGCCAATGGGCAACTGGGAGCCTGTTAAAATAACGGGCTTATCCAGGTTTTTTAGCATAAAACTAAGTGCAGAGGCTGTGTAAGCCATTGTGTCGGTACCGTGCAAGACAACAAAACCATCATATTGCTGGTATTTTTCTTTTATTAGGCGTGCTAATTTGAACCATTCATTTGGTGTTAAATTTGATGAATCGATAAGTGGTTGAAATGAATAGGTGTCAAGTATATAGTTGAAACGCCTTAATTCGGGTAGTTCTTCAAGAATTTGTTGAAAATCGAAAGGAGCCAATATTCCTGTTTCGGGATGGTGAACCATGCCGATAGTTCCTCCGGTATAAATGATTAGGATGGCTCTATCTTTTTTCATTTTAATCTAATTTAAAAAGTGCTTTGGCGTTTTCCGTGGTTTTCTTCGCTACTTTATCAATGCTTGTTTCATGGATTGCTGCAATTTTTTGAGCAATGTGAACAATATATGCACTCTCGTTTCTTTTTCCCCTTCTTGGAACTGGGGCCAAATATGGGGAATCTGTTTCTAATATAATATGATCTAAATCAATTTCTTTTACCACTTTGTCCAGACCGGCATTCTTAAAACTTACAATGCCTCCTATTCCTATCTTAAATCCCCAGTTAATAATGCGTTGAGCCTGTTCAGCTGTTCCGGTAAAGCTGTGAAAAACACCTGTTAAGTTCCCGTCTATTTCTTCTTCCATCACCTTGAAAATTTCATCGAAGGAATCCCTTGCATGAATAACAATTGGGAGATGCCTGTCTTTTGCCCATTGAATTTGTTCTCTAAAGGCAGCTTCCTGTTGTTTAAAATAGCTTTTATCCCAGTATAAGTCAATGCCTATTTCCCCAATGGCAATAAAGTTATGTTCATTTATTTTTTTAGAAATAGCATCCAGTTCCTGCCTGTAATTGTCTTTCGCAGAGGTGGGATGGAGTCCAATCATTGGCAGGCAGGTGTCGGGATATGCTTCCGACATTTTTATCATCTTGGGATAGCTATCTGTATCGATATTGGGAAGGAGTAGATATTTTACACCCGATTCGATGGCTCTTTTTACAACCTGTTCTCTGTCATTATCGAATTCGGGGAGGTATAAATGTGTATGGCTGTCAATTAATGTCACTTCTGTCTGGGCTTAATTATTTTATTTATTACGGCTGCAAACATATTAAAAATTGATGAGTTTATGCATAAAAAAAGAGGGACAAAAAATGTCCCTCTCCTGTGTTATAAAGCTTTTTTATTATACAGCTCCTTGTGATAACATTGCATCAGCAACTTTAACAAAGCCACCAATATTGGCTCCTTTAACATAATCGATAAAGCCATTTGGTTGCTTACCGTATTTTTGGCAGGTTGAGTGAATGTTTACCATGATTTGTTGAAGTCTGTTGTCAACTTCTTCTCTTGTCCAGGGCAGGCGCATTGAATTCTGGGTCATTTCCAAGCCAGATACAGCAACACCACCGGCATTAGCCGCTTTACCCGGGCCATATGCAATTTCTTTCTCAAGGAAAACCTCTACAGCTTCAGGTACAGAGGGCATGTTTGCACCTTCAGAAACACAAATACAGCCATTAGAAACCAGCGTTTTCGCATCCTCTGCCGATACCTCATTTTGTGTAGCACAGGGTAAGGCAATATCACAATTAACACCCCAGGGTCTTTTGCCTTCGTAGTATTCTACTCCAAATTTCTCTGCATATTCTTTAATTCTTCCACGCTTGATATTTTTCAATTCCATTATATATTGCAGTTTTTCCATGTCAATACCGTTGGGATCATGTATAAAACCTGAAGAGTCGGATAATGTAATCACTTTGCCGCCTAGATCATTTACTTTTTCTGTGGCAAATTGGGCAACATTTCCTGAACCGGAAATTACGACTGATTTCCCTTTTACACTCTCTCCACGAGTTTTGAGCATTTCTTCTGCAAAATATACCGCACCGTATCCGGTAGCTTCCGGGCGTATCAGGCTACCACCGTAATGGATGCCCTTGCCGGTAAGGACTCCGGTGAATTCATTCCTCAGGCGCTTATACTGCCCAAAAAGATATCCAATTTCTCTACCTCCAACACCAATATCCCCTGCAGGAACGTCTGTATTGGCACCTATATGACGAGATAATTCAGACATAAAACTCTGGCAGAAACGCATCACTTCATTGTCTGATTTTCCTTTTGGATCGAAGTCAGAACCCCCTTTGCCACCACCCAGTGGAAGGGTTGTTAAACTGTTTTTGAAAACCTGTTCGAAAGCAAGAAATTTCAATATGCTAAGGTTTACCGTGGGGTGGAAGCGAAGTCCGCCTTTGTATGGTCCTATAGCACTGTTCATTTCTATTCTGTATCCCCTGTTCACCTGAATTTCTCCTTTGTCGTCCAGCCAGGGAATACGGAAAATGATGATTCTTTCAGGCTCGGCAATTCGTTCAAGAACCTTGGCATGTTTGTATTTTGGGTTCTCTTCGATGAAGGGAATTAATGACTCGGCAACCTCTTGTACTGCCTGGTGAAATTCATTTTCTCCAGGGTTTTTGGCTATCACTTGAGCCATGAATTGTTCTACTCTTGGATCCATAATTAATTGTAATTTTTAGTTTGTAATTTGGATTATACCCTAACAAACATAGAGAAAAATAACAAAATTGGAAACCCTGTAAATTGTGTTGTACAGTATGATGAGCAGTTGTTTGTTTCTGTAATTCAGCTAATTCAATGCATTCAGCTTTTTGTGCAGGGGCGATTTCCGAGATATGTTTTACAACAGCCCATGATTTTTATCATAGAAAAATATTTGTATTTATCTTGTATGATTTACCAGGTAAGGCTTTGACAACTCCTGCAAATTCCAGATCCAATAGAACAGGTGAAATTTTTCCGGGGGATATTTTAAGCATTTGGCAAAGAACATCAATTTCAACGGGTTCATTTTCCTGGATGGTTTTGACAATTCTTTCTTCCTGTTCGGTCAATTCAGGAAAGAGTTCAATTTGTTTGTTTGATTGTTTTTTTCTGTTCTTTTCCCATCCCATAAAATATTCAATATCTGCTGCTGATTCAACAAGGGCTGCGATGTTTCTTCTAATCAGTTGATTACAACCACTGCTACTTTTGTCGACTCTGCGTCCGGGAACGGCAAATACATCCCTGTTATAGGAATGTGCAATATCTGCCGTAATCAGCGCGCCTCCTTTTTCCCTGGATTCAATCACCAGTGTGGCATCCGATAGTCCAGCTATGATCCTGTTTCGTTTGATGAAATGTTTTTTATCGAAACCCGATTTGGAAGGAAAGTCGCTGACTAATCCTCCCGTTCTTGCTATCTCTCTGGCATATTTTTTATGGGCTGCGGGATAAATAATATCGAGACCATGCCCTAAAACGGCCACTGTTTCAAGATCGTTATCCATCGCCGCCTGATGGGCACAAATATCAATTCCGTAAGCCAGTCCACTAATTATTATCGGTCGATGACCGTCTTCGGTGAACTCTTTTATGATGGTTTTGCACATTTCAAGTCCATAGTCTGTTGCTTTTCTGGTTCCAACAATACTAATTGCTTTATCATTGTTATGGTTAGCCGGACCTTTTTGAAAAATAATTAGTGGTGCATCATCACACTGTTTCAAGCGTGGCGGGTAGTCTTTATCCAAAAAATAGCTGAGTTTTATCTTGTGTTTCTCAATAAAGCGGATTTCTGCTTCGGCTCGCTTCAAAACCTCTTTATTTTTGATGTTGATGGCTAGTTGCTTCCCAATTCCTGGAATTTTATTGAGTGCTTTATCTGTTAGTTTGAAGATTTCTTCAATGCTACCAGCATAAGCGATTAGGTTTTTGGCAGTAACAGGACCTACACCTGGTAGAAGGCTAAGGGCGATTTGATAGATTTTTTCTTGCTCCATTTTTTGAGATTTAGAGCAAATCTACAAAAAGGAGCAATGTGAAGGATGGATTTTTAAAAGCTTTTCATAAACGGTAAAAGCCCCCCAAAAAGGAGGGCTTTTGTATAACCAAAATTACAAACTAAAAATTATATTGGTATTAAATAATACCCTGGTCTAGCATTGCATTGGCAACCTTGAGGAAACCTGCAATATTAGCTCCTTTAACATAATTTACATATCCATCTTCTTCTGTTCCGTGTTGAACACAAGCTTCATGGATATTAATCATGATTTGGTGTAGTTTTTCGTCTACTTCTTCGCGTGTCCAGTTTAACTTCATTGAGTTTTGTGACATCTCCAGTCCTGAAGTTGCAACACCACCAGCATTAGAAGCTTTACCCGGGCCGAAAAGAACTTTTGCATTCAGGAATGTTCTTATCGCATCCGGAGTACATCCCATATTTGAGCCTTCTGAAACTGCAATTACTCCATTCTTCACAAGTGTTTCAGCGTCTTCTTTGTTTAATTCATTCTGGATTGCACATGGAAGAGCGATATCTACTTTTTGTTCCCATGGTTTCTTACCTGCAAAGAATTTTGCATTCGGGAAGCGCTCTGCATAAGGTGCTACAATATCATTGTTAGATGCACGAAGTTCCAACATGTAGTCAAACTTTTCATCATTGTTGATTCCGTCTGGGTCATAGATGTATCCATCGGGGCCTGAAATAGCAACAACTTTTGCTCCAAGTTCTGTTGCTTTCATTGCTGCTCCCCATGATACATTACCAAAACCTGAAACTGCAACGGTCTTTCCTTCGAAAGATTTACCTTTTGTTTGAAGCATTTCCTTGGCAAAATATACATTACCAAAACCGGTTGCTTCCGGACGAATTAGGCTTCCACCCCAGTTTCTGCCTTTCCCGGTAAGTACTCCTGTGTTTTCACGGGCAAGTTTTCTGTACATTCCATAGAGGAAACCAATTTCACGTCCACCTACACCAATATCACCAGCAGGTACATCAGTTTCGGGGCCAATAAGCTTCCAAAGCTCTGTCATGAAAGCCTGGCAGAAACGCATAATTTCAGCGTCTGATTTTCCTTTTGGATTGAAATCAGAACCACCTTTACCACCACCCATAGGCAATGTAGTTAGTGAATTCTTAAAGATTTGTTCGAATCCTAAAAATTTCAAACCACTCAGGTTTACACTTGGGTGAAAACGGAGACCACCTTTGTAAGGTCCAATGGCGTTGTTAAATTGAACACGGAAACCAAGGTTTACATGTACTTTCCCATTGTCATCTACCCAGGGCACCTTGAAGGTAAGGATGCGATCGGGCTCTACAATACGCTCGATAATTCCAGCGCTCTCAAATTGTGGGTTTTCATTATAAACCTCTTCAATTGATTCTAATACTTCACGTACAGCCTGTAAATATTCAACTTCTCCTGGATGTTTTTTCTCAAGCTGTTGCATTAATTTATCTACGTTCATGTCTTGTAGTTTTAATTGAACAATATTATTATTCTAACATTTTTCTAAATGTGCAGCAAATGTATATTTTCTAAATGATTTTTTCTAATAAAAACATCATGTTCTAATATGATTTTAAGCAGGTTTTGATGGACGTGGATAATGTTCTTAAAAACAGCGTGTTGCAGGGTGGGTTGATCGCTTTTTTTACTCGAATATGTTGTGAAACACCCACTGCTGTTTGAGGTTTCAGTTAAAGCTTGTCAAACAGGAATTGTATAAGGATAAACATTATTTTATACGAATTGCTCCTATTTTCAATAAAAGCAAGGATTATTGGACATGTTTGTCAAGTTCAAAAGCGATTCGTTTTATTTCTTCATCGCTTAATGATGATATGCTTACCGGCGGATATTTGGCCACCCCGGTTTTTGTAATCACATAGAGAATGAGGTTTTTCTTTAATCCGAAAAACTCTTTTTGGATTTTATACGATTTAAAGTTCTTTAAAGGTATTTCTATAGCGTTTCTTTTGCTGTCTGAAGGCCTTACACTTGAGTACCGAAGTGTGATCTTTTTATTGCTGGTGGTGAATACAATATAATTGATATTTAGGTAATAGTTATAGAAGGC
>CAYVSF010000178.1:0-6443 GCA_964453775.1 uncultured Bacteroidales bacterium | reverse complement strand
CATTTGTAAGATAATCCTCAAGTGTAGGCTGCTCATTTGTGCTCCAGCACACCCCTTTTTGCGTTATTTCCTCACCTCCATCCGCCAGGGCTTCTCCCCCGCAAGATGCGGAATTTGCAGTAACATCTGATACTTCCGCTGTCAAGACAATAGGAGGTTTATACTTTGTTCTGAAACTTACAGTATCGCCATAAGTGGTGCCTGTGGAATTACTGGCGAAAGCCCATACGTAGTAGAGTTCATCAGGCTCAAGCCCTTCAATAGTTGCAATAAATGTATAATCAAGACTTGTAGGATCGAGTTTTTGCTGATTCTGATCTACTCCACTTTCATAGAGCCCCGCCCTATCCTTGGACCAGTAAAAACCATATTCAGTTACATCACTAACATCCTCTATTCTTCCCTTAACAACACCATTAGTTAAACCCACTTTCTCCACTTCAAGGGTGTGTACCTCCGGTTTCTTATCAAACTCCAGTTTTTCACATGCGAATAGTACGATAAGCAGAACGAAGACACCATATGAGAAAAAACGAAACTTGCTGGTTATAGGGTACATATTCAAATAATTAGCGATTACGCAAAATAAAAATAAAATCACCTCCTTCATCTCCCACATTCTTAATAACACCATACTGTGGAAGGGCCTCACTGTTATTGATTACAGCTATTCTAAAACTACTAAACAATTGTTCTGCAGACAGGAACGGTTCTTCATTCGTATTCAAACGATCGATAAAATACCTGACAAAAACACTTTCATCGGGAACTTCAGTTAAAGAGCCACTCGTCATGGCTTTTCGGCTAGGCAAATCATAGAGCTTTTTAACCGCCATGCTTGTCCCCCGATTCAGGCTTCGAGCAGTGAAAATACTTCCGCTGAAACAGGCATCCGTAACTAAAAGCATATGTTTTGCTTTTATCTCTTTTAAATAATCCTGAACAGTGCTGTTCCTAACCCATCTGGCCTTGCTGGTCTTATGAGCATCAGAAGGCAGCCAGTAACCAATATTGGCATCTTCATCCCACCAACCATGGCCGGCATAAAACACCAGAAGATTATCATCGCTGGTAAGCCTTGTTGAAAGATCATCAAAGGAATTTATGATTTGCTCTCTTGTGGGATTTTCCAACAAGGATATATTATCTGGTTTAAAATAGTACTTACTCAGAAGCACATTTTGGAGGGCTCTTGCATCATCAATAGGATTCTCCAGGTTGAATACTTTGGGATGCTGATACTCCTCTACCGCAATGAGAAGAGCATAATAATCGCCGTCAACTTTAATTTCTTCCGTATAAATATTTGAAGGAACATACTCAACAATAAGCTTCTCCTCGATTAAATTTTCGCTACCGTCCATCACAATAAAGCTATATTCATTCTTCCCTTTCTTAAGCAAGACATCTTCTCTAAAAATCCCTTTTGAATTCGGCAGTATCGATTTAGAATTAATCAACAAAGTTACCGGAGAAGCTTCATCGCTTGCTTTTCCAATCAATGTAAGTTTTCCCTGATCGGTCTTGTATATTTCGCCTGGTCTAACCTGGGGTGAAATCAAACTTAATTGTGGAGGTATAGAATCACCGGGAACTGCTTTTTCCTTCTTTTTACTCTTAATGGCAATTGTAGACCATTCACTTTTCACCACCTGAGCATAGCTATTCCCACTTGTTAATGCAAGAATTAACAAACATCCGACACAAAATCTTAAAGCACTCATATCTAGTTACTAATATCGATAAACAGGGATACAGCAGCATAATTGTTTCCCCTTGAAAGCGGATATACCGCAACATTCACCTTCCTTCCGGAAGAATTCTTTTCAGGACTAAGTGCGACCCATAGTAGATTGGCTGCCCAAATACCAATTGCAGAATAACCCAGTATACTGGAAGTATTATCCTGCATAACAGCTTTGTCATAATATTTATCGCCTTCTGCAACTGTTAAGGCATCCAAATACTGATCATAGTTTTTGACCGATTGCTGATTGTACACGTAGGAGCCTGCTAGACATGCGACACCGGCGCATCCTATAAGCCAGTAGGGTTTGCCATCACTCATCTTTGTCTGGCCCCAACCCGGCCAAACAGCAGATTGAAGAAGTAATTTTCCTTTGCTAAAACCAGCCGACATTTTGGTAGCTACAAGTCTTATCGAAATAGATTCATCAAGATTCACATCATCCCTCTCTATATCCCATACAATAGATTTGTTGTTTCCGGCTTTTATATTGGTCCCGATATCTCCAGTTAAAAAACTGGCTTCGATCAAAGCATGAGAGGCGTTTACTGCCTCCAGTTCAATATGATACGCGGCCTTACCCTTATCAATTATATCATAAGAGATATATAGCTTTTCATTTTCATAGCTTAGTTCCGGTTTCGTAATTTTTACGGAGGATTGTCCCAAGCTTAAGAATGCACTAAAAAGCAGGAAAAAAACCAAGCTCATGCTGCAACGAATCATGCCCATATTTGACGAATTAGGATTAAGAGCTTGCCATGATCATTTAGTATGGAGAGAGTTGGAAGGTAATCGATACAATTTACAACATTAATCTTGCAATTTCAAGGTTTTCTGAATGATTCTGAAGCACTTATGCTCATTACCATGAATTAGGTTCTCTTTTAGTTGACATTCGGGTGATTTGAAATTATCTTAGTGCTTCTAAACCAAAAACTGTATATCATGCTTGACAAATATAACATTCCCCTTATCCAGGATGCCGATCTCAATGGGAAAGTCGTACTCGTAAGAGTTGACCACAATGTAGTCAAAAAGGGAGAAATTCATGACCCTTATCGTATTGATGCCACCATAGGAACGCTCTACCATATCAATGCCAAGGGAGGAAAAATTATTTTAATGACACATGTGGGCAGGCCCAAAGACAAAAAAACAGGTGCCATAAAAATACATCCGGATACTTCTGTAGAACCAATTGTTGAATATCTGCGAAATAAATTGCACATCAACATGCGAATTCCGGAGTTTTATCCCCATGAGGACAAGGGATATTTAGGGATTGAAACTTCCATCAATCATCACATTCGCGATTTAAGGGAGGATAAAATCGATGGCATTTATTTGCCCAACACGCGCTGGTTTTATGGAGAAGAAGCCAAAGGGCAAGAGCAAGATCGTTTTGCCAACCAACTGGCCGGTTTGGCAGATATTTTTGTAAACGATGCCTTCGGTTCCTGGCAGCCGCATGCATCCACCGTGGGAGTGAACAAATACCTGCCATCCTATGCCGGTTTCCTGATGCAAAAAGAAATTGAAAATCTGGAACGAATCTACAACCCACAATCTCCTTTCATTGCGGTGGTTGCAGGAGCCAAATTCGACACGAAAATTGAACCGCTGTATGCCCTGCTGAAAAAAGCCGATTACCTGGTGTTGGGAGGGGTCATCTACAATGCCTACCTGTCGGCCAAATATGGATTGAATATCAAAGGAATCTCCGAAGACGACATGGAGCATGCCAAAGAGTTTGTTGAATACAGCAAGCAATATCCCGGCAAATTGGTTGAATTACCCTATATTGTAGAATCCGACACGCTGGAAGGAAGAATTGACGGACAATACCGTGTTCATAACATCCATGAATTAAAGACAGGGACTCAACTAAATTATGTACTGGACATTGCCAGTCAATCTTTTGAAGAAGAAAAGGTAGAACAAATCTTTAAAACTGCTCATACCATCTTTGTGAATGCAGTGATGGGTTTTACTCCCCATTTTAATGAAGGAACCATTGCCCTTGACCAGCTTATTGACACTAACATGGAAGCGGTAAAACTTTACGGGGGCGGTGATACCATGCAGGAGTTAAAAAGACTCCTTCCGGGTTTGTATATAGTTGCACTAGACAGTCCGAAGTACTATATCTTTACCGGAGGAGGAGCTGTTCTAAAAGCCATACAGGAAGGATCCTCTTTAGGGCTTGAGCCGGTTAAAAGGCTTACCAAATAAAGATTATTCCTTAAGGTGCCGCAGGCAGAGCAACGTCCACCCTTATTTGTTCTTTACCCGTCTTGTCAATAAAACGATAAGAAGGGTAAATAGCTATTTCCAGTGCCTCGCTTGTTTGACGGAAATCGACTTCCAACCTCAGATCCAATATAGTTTTGCTTCCTTCCTTCTCAAAAATTAATTGGGATTCACTTATCATGTTACTATTTTCCCAATATAAATGTGCTGTATTTTTATTATTGTACTTCTTCTTCAAATCTTCCAATCCAATTGAAGCAGCCTTATTTTTAAATTCTTTGCCAGCTTCTTGCATGGTTAAAATTGCTGTTTCCTGCTCAATCGCCTGTTCAATTTCTTTCTTATCCGGACGCTCTGACTGGATAAGCTCAATGGGTAAAAATATATTATAAACCGCCTCTGTCACATCTTCAAGATAGTTTTCCTGTGCATTTACATTTATAAAAACCCCCAGGAAAAAAACGGATAATAGTAGTTTTTTCATCATCTATATTTTCTTTCTAAAATAGTAACTTTTATGCAACAAAAAGTATTTTCAGCGCCAAAAAACAAGAAAAAGCAATAGAACAATTTCATTAAAGAAAACTTATCTTTGCCAACTCATAAACCGAAAAAACACAACCATGAGAAAAGCATTCAAAGCCTACGATATAAGAGGAATATACGGAAAAGACTTCAACAGGGAAGATGTATATAAAATTGGGTTCTTTTTGCCGGCTTTGCTGGAATCGGAAAATATTTTAGTGGGGAGAGATGTTCGGGCATCCAGCGATGAAGTTTTTGCCGCCCTGGCAGATGGAATCACCGATAGTGGAGCTCATGTTTATAATATGGGTTTGGCAACAACACCCATGGTTTATTACACCACAGCTAAACATGAATTTCATGCTTCGGTACAAATAACAGCCTCCCACAATCCGGCGGAATACAATGGCTTAAAAGTATCGCGGACCAATGCTATGCCCGTAGGTTTTGATACAGGCCTGAAAGATCTATTGCAGATGGCAGAGAATCAACCCGTACAGATAGCAAAAAAGAAAGGAAAAATTATAGACTTTCCGGCCAAAGATGAATACCTGGATTTTTTACGCGGATACAAGCCGGAAACCGACAATTTAAATATTGCGATTGATTGCAGCAATGGAATGGCAGCATTGCTCATCAAAAAAATAATCGGAGAAGAACACCATTTTCTTTACGATGAGCTCAATGGCCATTTTCCCAACCATGATCCCAATCCATTGGAAGAAGAAAATGTAAAAGATCTCAAGAAGCTGGTTTTAGATAAAAAAGCCGACATCGGAATTATATTTGACGGCGATGCTGATCGCGTGATGTTTGTGGATGAAAAAGGACAATTTATTTCTCCTGATTTAATGATTGCCCTGCTGGGGCATTATTTTATTCAGGAAAAAGGGATGAAAGTACTGGAGGATATCCGTACATCAAAATCGGTGAAGGAATACCTGGAAAAAATGGGTGCTGAAGTGCATACCTGGAGGGTTGGCAGAGCATACGCCGCACCAAAACTGAAAGAAATTGACGGAGTTTTTGGTGGAGAACTTGCCGGTCATTATTATTTCCGCGACTTTTTTTATTCCGATTCAGGAATTCTTGCGGCCCTAATTGTTCTTGATATCCTCAACAGCTTCAAAAAAGAAGGCAAAAAGCTTTCTGAGCTTATTGCAAACATTAAAAACTACGCAAATTCAGGTGAAATTAATTTTAAAATAAAGGATAAAGCAGCGGCTATTGAAACTTTAAAAGATTTCTTTGTGGCAGAAGAAGAACCCATGGAAATTTTAGATTTTGATGGTATCCGACTGGAATTTAAAAACTGGTGGTTCAATGTGCGCCCATCCAATACAGAACCTTATCTGCGTTTACTGGTAGAAGCAAAAAGTGAAGGATTACTGAAGGATAAACTAAAACAAATCAAAACTGTGCTGAAACAATGCCTTTAAGCTATTCGTCACCATACTTCACGATAAGGTAAAGATCCCTGAAGGTAATCAGACGAATAGAGAAGGCCAGGAGAACGCTTGCTCCCAAAAGGATAAAGAAAGAATAGTACCAGTCTATCCCCAAAGTGGGAGCAAACCTTGTCATCAAATAAACTCCGACAATGTAAATCAGCAACTTCACTGATTTAGGTATGGAAAGCCTAAACTTAAATTTATAAAGCACCAGTAGAATTTGCATCATTGCAGTTAAGGACTGAGTTATAAGGCTGGCAATAGCAGAACCCCTGGCTCCCATTTTGGGAATAAAAACCAGGTTTAGGATAACATTCACGAGCACACCTCCCATAGCCATAAAATTCAATTCTTTCAGATTCCCATTGGCAGTTAACAAGGTTCCAAAAATATAGGAAGTGGCAATTCCCAGGTAACAAAAAATCAGAATACCGAAAAACCCGGAAGAAGCAGCCACATGATGATGG
>CAYVSF010000177.1:0-6497 GCA_964453775.1 uncultured Bacteroidales bacterium | reverse complement strand
AAAAATTGAAGGCTGTTTATGATTTGATTGATGCAAAGACCCGTCTATCCAGAATTACAGGAGGATTTATAAGCGAATAGCATTATAACAATCATATCTATAAGTTATTCGCATTGCGTAAACGACTGATTTTCTGTCAATGTTAAGTTTATGTTAAATTTTATCGTTCGGATTGATTTTACTTCACTTTAGTTCCTATATTTCGTATCTTTATTGGAGTTAAATTTCCAATGAATGAAATCAAATTGTCCATTTTCTAAGAAATGCGAGTTGTATAATAACAAATTATACCTGCACCATTCTGATGCAGAAAAATATCATCAAAATTATTGTCACAGCCCCATGAGCAATTTCAGCAATTGTAAACGATTCAAACTTTACATCGAAATGGATAACTGCCCAAATTACCTTCTTCCCGATTCTTCCTACAAACTTGATATTGTCATTGCCAGGATGAACTCCTCGCAAAAAGAAACAAATTCATTTTAGCTGGAATCGATCTCCCTCTCCTTTATCCAGAATTCATGAATAAATAATATTCTTATTGAATTTCTTTCCTGTTTTTCGTACACTGCAAATTCTTAATTTTAATTCGGTTTTAACATGGCAAATAAAATATTAATCTTCGGTCTTCTTCTACTGTTTTCTTCAAATACTTTTTCCCAAAATACAGACAGCCTGATATATGAATCGGTAAAGCAGTTGCAGAAAGAACAACTGCAAACAAGAAATCTAAGCCTGGACAATAATAAAAACCTTTATAAACTCGGTAAACAATTACCGGAAATACAAAGTCTTATTATTGAACAAAATAAGCAGGCAGAAAGAAATGCAGGTGAATTGAAGCAGAAGCTCGATAAAACCTTTAAGGTCAACGTAAAAGAAATCAATAAAAACCTAAAGATATTTGAAGCTAAGCAACAAAGAAAGTTTAGAAACCATACTTTTTTACATATCATTAGTTGGGTAATCATTTTGTTCCTGATAGCTGCCTTGTACATTACAAAAATAAATTCCCTGGACTATTTACTGAGTAAAGTAGATTTGCAGGCGACACAAAACGATGAAATTCTAAAAAAGGCCGGTGATTTGAAAAAAATTAAAAAAGAATTAAAGAAGTTTAATAAACAAATTAAGAAAAAGAAAAAGTTATAATGCTTTAGGAGTTCAGATTAGCAAGGAGAATCATCCATGAATAAAAACGAATATGATTCAAAGAGAAAACAGCAATCGTCTCATTCGATTTTTTTTCATTCCCGAAGAATTTTCAGCAGAACAGCTAAGTGATGCACTAAGCCAGAGGTATGAACTTTCTTATGAGGATGCGAATGAAGAGTATGTCATATTTCAGGATAGTTTTGATTGGAGGTTGTGGAAGAAAGGAAAAATCATTTTGAAAAAAACGAATGAATTTCATCTCCTAAATGCATACAATGGGAGTACTGAGACAAAACTCAAAACAGACAGCGTAACAGCTTACAGCTTCTGGTGGAACTTTCCGGCCTCTCCCCTCCAGGAGTCCATAAAAGACATCCTTAATAACAGGGCATTGTTTGATCGTCTTGCATTTACTCTGCAAACGAAAACCTACAAATTGCTGAATGAAGATCAAAAAACAGTTATGTTTCTATATCATCATCAGGCTACCGTTGATATTCCTGAAGACCAAAATGCTCCCCTTCAATTTTTTGAACTGGAAGCACTGCGTGGCTACGAAAGGGAAATAAAGCAGGCGGAGCAGATCCTACTGCCATTGAGCAGCAAAGGTAGAAACCACTATGATTTTTATCTAAAACTATTCATCCGACTTGGACTTGCTCCCGGTGATTACAACAGCAAGCTACAATTCAGCTTTACGGCTGATTACACCACAAGACAGGCCAGCAGGGAAATCCTGCAGGATTTAACCGATATCCTCCTGGACAATGAGCTGGGAATTATCAGAGATGTTGATACAGAGTTTTTACATGACTTTAGAGTAGCGGTGCGTCGAATGCGCACCCTACTAAGTGAATGTAAAAATGCGCTCGACAGGGATCATATTCAAAAATACCGGAAAACCTTCTCAGATATTCAAACACGCACAGGAACGCTGCGGGATATGGACGTATACTTGTTGGAAAAGGAATTAATCGCCGTTAAGCTTCCTGCAAACTTGCAGGAGCACCTGCAACCTTTCTTTGAATATCTGCAGGAAAAGCGCCATAAAGAATGGAGGAAGTTCGTCACTTACCTTAAAGGAAAAAGCTATTTAAACTTTATAACCAGCTGGCGGAGATTTCTCGAAGAGGAACTCGCAGAAACCCCTCCATCTTTAGCGTCGCAGGAACAGGTAAAGAAGTTTGCCAACCGCCATATCAGGAAACGGTATAAAAACATTCGAACCTGGGGTCTTGAAATAAGAAAGAACAGCCCCGATGAAAAATATCATGCCCTTCGCAAAGAGTGTAAGAAACTGCGCTATTTACTGGAATTTTTCAAGCACCTCTATCCAGAAAAAAAGATCAGACAGTATATTAATCACCTGAAAAAAATTCAGGACAAGCTGGGATTGTTTAACGACAGGTCGGTACAACAAAACTACCTAAAAGAATACCTGCATTTGGAGAATACCAGGGAGAAGAGGTCGCCCCTGACTTACAGTGCTATTGGAGCCCTTATGGAAGCGTTGTATATCGAACAGCAAGAGGTGAGAAATGATTTTCACAAAAGTTTCACAACATTTATCAAACCCGGGAAAGAAGAGCTCTTTCACAAGCTCTTCTATTCCGAATAAACGAAACATTCTATGGATCAAAAAGCAACCATTATTGCTTTCTACAATATGAAAGGTGGGGTGGGAAAAACTACCGCTGCAACAAATATTAGCTACCTGGCAGCTCGTGAGGGAAAGAAAACACTGCTTATCGATGTGGATCCACAGGGTTCTGCATCTTACTATTATAGGGTTAAACACGACAAGCCCTTAAATAGTAATGCCTTCCTTAAAGGAAAAAAACGAATGTACAAAAGCATCAAAGCTTCTGATTTTGATAACCTGCACATCTTACCAGCCGATTTCTCCTACAGGAAAATGGATGTGAAACTGAACCTGTTTAAGAAACTCCGCAGGCGCCTTTCAAAAGTCTTTATGCCATTCCGGGATGAATACGATTATATCATTATCGATTCTCCGCCCAACCTAACGATGGTTGCAGAAAATGTTTATAAAGCATCGGATAAAATTGTTGTCCCTGTTATCCCCACTCCTTTATCACTGGTAGCTTATACCCGAATAAAAAAATTCTTCTGTAAGGGAAACAAATCGGACAAGCAGTTACTTGCTTTCTTTTCTATGGTGGATCCCAGGAAAAAGCTGCATAAAGAAATCATGCATAAAATTCTAAAAGAAGATGCTTATTTTATAAAGGAATGGATACCTTTGATGGCAGAGATAGAACGAATGGGTGTTGACCGTGTTCCTTTAGTGCATGCTCATCCCTCATCTGAAGCCACTAAACAATTTGAACTACTTTGGAAAGAAATTAAAAATCATATCCCCTAATGGCCAGCGAAATTGAACGAAAATTTCTTGTGGCAGAAATGCCTAAAAAGTTAGAAATAAAGGTACAACACGAAATCAAACAGGCATATCTTTTTTCAAATGCTGATTTTGAGCTGCGAGTAAGAAAAAAGAGTGCGAAGTTTTATCAAACCATCAAAAAAGGTGGGGATTTGGTTCGTGAAGAAACCGAACTGGAAATCAACCAAAATCAATTTGAAATACTTTGGGAACTTGCCAAAGATTGTTCCCTTGAAAAGATTCGTTACGAAATTCCATGGCAACACTTCGTTATTGAACTGGACATCTATCTGAACAACCTGAAAGGCTTAATGACTGCCGAAGTTGAATTTGAATCGGTAAAAGAAGCCAAAAATTTCACACCTCCTAAATGGTTTGGCAGGGAAATCACCACTGCGAGGGCCTATAAAAATAGTGCACTGGCAAGGAACGGACTTCCTTAGTTCATCAAAATCATCTAAAACAATACATTTTTGCTTTGCAAACTTACCTTTTTAACGTTATATTTAAAATCTGTAATTGCAAAGATCCAATTTGGCCAATATAGGATGAGTAAAAAAGACCGCCCCACATACCAAAAACTCCAGGAACAACTAACCGCTTTTAAGAAGAAGTTTGTGCAATTGCAGGAAAAACAATCAAAAGAAGAGTTTCCCAACAGCTATGAGCAAATCTTAAATAAACTCCCCGATGCCATCGTACGCTTTGATCGCAACCTCCGTTATGTTTATGCGAATGAGGCTACTTTTCGATTTACCGGTAAAACCCCGGAAGAATTGTTATATAAAACCTTTGGGGAGGCTGGTTTTCCGGAAAAGCTGTGTAACTTATGGAATCAAAAACATCTGGAGGTCTTTAAGACAGGAAAACCACTCGAGTTTAATTTTAGCTACACCGCTGCCGATAAAACTAACAGACACTTTTTAGCAAAAATTGAACCTGAATTTAATGACTCGAATAATGAGCAGGTGGAAACTATTTTAGTAGCCATAAGAGATATTACATCCCTGAAAAGAACTGAACAGGCTTTAAAGGAAACAGAAAGAAAGTACAGAGAACTTACGCAACATGTAAATGATATCATCTACATGTTGGATACAGAAGGCCAACTAAAATTTGTCAACAATGCTTTCGAACGTTTATTCAGGCTACCCAAAGAAAAAGTGTTGGGCAAGCATTTTTCCAGCCTCATGAATAAAGAGACCCGGGAAAAGAATGTGCAAATCAGAAATCAACTTTTAAAAGGAGAAAAACCACCCCGGTTTGAAATCAGCTTTGATTTTGCTCCCCATGATGAAATTATTCTGGAATTTTCCACCAGTCCCATCATTGATGATAACAATAATTTTACTGGTGTTATGGGAATTGCCAGGGATATTACTCACCAAAAAAAGGCAGAAACCCAATTGGCAGAAAGCGAGGAACTCTACAGAAGTTTGGTACAAACTATGGATGAAGGTGTTATCCTCTATAATTCCAAAGGGAAAGTAGTTTCCTTTAATCATGCAGCGGCAGCAAAGCTTCAAACAGAAAATCAGCAAAAATACGGACTCATTCACGGCAGAAAAGGGATAAAAACAATCTATGAATCGGGCGAACTGTTCCCGGAAAGCGAATATCCCCTGGAACGAACATTAAAGGATAACAGGGCCTTTAAAAATGTAATCATGGGAATCGTTGAAAATAACCATACCACCTGGCTAAAATTGAATACACAACCATTATTCCTGTCCGAAAAAAAGGAAATGCATGCACTTCTAAGTTTTTCCGATATCACAGAGCTGAAACAAAAGGAGGAAAAACTACGGGAGGCCAATAATACGAAAGATAAATTCTTCTCCATTATTGCACACGATTTAAAGAGTCCGTTTAACTCAATCATGGGATTCAGTCAACTTCTTGCAAGAAATATCGAAGACAGGGATAAGACCGGAAAATATGCACAAATTATTTTAAATGAGTCCCATCATGCTATAAACCTTCTCACCAACCTCATGGAATGGTCGCGGTCGCAAACAGGGAGAATCAGTTTTGAACCGAAGCAATTCAATCTAAACGAGGCCATCGGACAGATTACGGCTCTCTTTAAAAGTAGTATGACTATCAAACAAATCAAACTAAATCTGAATGTGGATAAGAAGCTGATGGTTTTCGCAGATCAAAATATGGTAAAGACCATTATTCGAAACCTGCTCTCGAATGCCATTAAATATTCGGAAAAAGATGATGAAATAAGCATTGAGGCATACATGGAAGACGGACAAGTTAAGCTTTCCGTAAAAGATAATGGCGTGGGTATTTCAAAAGAAAATCAGGAACAACTTCTAAAATCAAATAGCACCATATCTACTCCGGGCACTAAAAACGAAAAGGGAACCGGACTTGGACTAAGCATATGCAAGGAGTTTGTGGATTATCATAAGGGGAGTATTTCCATAGACAGCCAGTCTGGAAAGGGAACTACTTTTATCGTGATGCTTCCGCAAGATTAAAGATAAAAAATAACACACTCCCCCCCTTATTTGATAACTGGAACAGTTTTTGTTTCTATGCTTCTAAAAAAGAAATGAAAGCAATGCATTCCCTTTTGATCCTTATTTTATCCATTGCCATGATCAGTGCATGCAAAAATGAGGAAACCAAAGAAAAGCAATCTGTCCCTTCTCAAGAAAGCAAAGAAACAACTGCCACCCCCGACCTGAATGCCTGGTCTGTAGAGGTGCTGGATGCTTTCCGGCAAAAAAAATACCGCACCCTGGAAAAATATGCGGCCCATCCCTTTACCTACTCCGGAAGAAACCCCGATCGTCTAAACTCAGTTCCGGATCAAATACCAGCCCATCTTAACGAATACTGGGATGGTGAAATAAAAGAAGTGGTCTTTCACCACAACCAGGATCCGCCTAAGGCCTATGCTATCTATTATCAGCAGCCG